>JACZYI010000168.1 GCA_022571175.1 Pseudomonadota bacterium | reverse complement strand
AGGCCACCGAGCATTGGGGCCAGCCTTCTTCGGCCACCACGCAACGGTTGGTTTTTTTCACGCTCTCTATAACCGTAGCCATATCCAGCGGTCTTATGGTTCTGAGATCAATTACTTCGGCCTGAATGCCCTCACCCGCGAGCGCCTCAGCGGCCTCTATAGCCTGGCCCACGGCGATGGAATAAGCAACAATGGTCACGTCCGAGCCCTCCCGCAGCACGCTCGCCTTGCCGATGGCCAGCACATGATCGGGGCTGTCCGGCACCTCAAACTGCACGCCATAGAGAAGTTCATTCTCGAGGAAGATCACCGGGTTTTCATCCCGGATGGCAGCTTTCAGCAAGCCCTTGGCATCCGCAGCCGAATAAGGAGCAATCACCTTGAGGCCTGGCACATGAGAAAACCAGCTGGCATAATTCTGGCTGTGCTGGGCCGCCACCCGGCTGGCAGCGCCATTGGGTCCACGAAAGACAATCGGTACATGAATTTGCCCACCCGACATATAACGGGTCTTGGCTGCCGAATTGATAATATGATCCATGGCCTGCATGGCAAAATTGAAAGTCATGAATTCCACAATCGGTCGAAGGCCGGCCATGGCCGCGCCCACCGAAAGCCCGGCAAAGGCATGTTCGGTGATGGGCGTATCCACAACGCGCTCCGGGCCAAACTCCTCGAGCATGCCCTGGCTGACCTTGTAGGCTCCTTCATATTCACCCACTTCCTCGCCGATCAGAAAAACGCTCTCATCCCGGCGCATTTCTTCGGCCATGGCATCGCGCAGCGCCTCGCGCACGCTCAGCATGCTGGTGCCGGTCCCGGGGGCAGGCTCAGGCTCATCTGCCACCTCTGCTGAGGGAGGCTCCACGCTCACAGGTTCCACCACAGGCGCGGGTTCCGGTTCAGGCGCTGATGGCTGGTCCACAGGCTCGCTCGTGTCTTCATCATCGAGGATAAGGGTGGCAATGGGCGTACCCACCTTGACGCCCTCGGTTCCTTCCGCCACCAAAATCTCGCCCATAATACCGTCTTCAATCGCTTCCAGTTCCATGGTGGCTTTATCGGTCTCGATCTCGGCCAGCAGATCCCCGGTCTCAACCCGGTCGCCCGGTTGTTTCAGCCATTTGGCCAGGCCGCCCTCTTCCATGGTGGGGGACAAGGCTGGCATGAGTATTTCGATTGTCATGGCCTAGCCCTCCGCCAGAATATTTTTGAAAAGCTTGTCGGCATCGGGCACCGGGCTGGCCTGGGCAAAATCAGCCGCGGCCATAACCTCGGCGCGCAAGTCCTTGTCGATGGCCTTCAGGCCGGCTTCATCCAGAAGTCCCTCGGCCAGTATGCGCTCCTTGATGAAATTGATCGGGTCGCGTTCGGCCTTCATTTTCTGGACTTCTTCCTTGGTACGATATTTGGCCGGGTCAGACATGGAGTGTCCACGATAGCGGTAGGTTTTCATTTCCAGAATCATCGGCCCCTTGCCGGCCCGAATGAATTTAACCGCGTCATCCACCGCCGCTTTCACCGCCAGCACATTCATGCCGTCCACCTGCTTGCCGGGAATATTAAAACTGGCACCGCGCTTGTAGAGCTCGCTCGAACCGGTGGCACGATGCAGCGAGGTGCCCATGGCATAGAGATTATTCTCGATCACATAGAGCACTGGTAAATTCCAGAGCTTGGCCATATTAAAGGATTCGAACACCTGACCCTGATTGGCGGCACCATCGCCGAAATAAGTGACCGATATTTTCTTCGTTTTTGAATATTGATGCGCGAATGCCAGCCCGGTCCCAATGGAGGCTTGAGCCGCCACGATGCCATGACCGCCATAAAAGGCATGATCCACCGAGAACATATGCATGGAGCCGCCCTTGCCTTTAGAGATGCCGCCCGAGCGTCCGGTGAGCTCGGCCATCACCGCCTTGGGGTCAATACCACGGGCAATCATGTGGCCATGATCACGGTAGCCGGTAATAACCGAATCGTCCGGCTCAATGGCTGCTTCAACCCCAACCACCACCGCTTCCTGGCCAATATAGAGGTGACAAAATCCACCGATCAGCCCCAGGCCATACATTTGACCGGCCTTTTCCTCAAAGCGCCGGATCAAAAGCATCTGGCGATAGAAGGCCAATAGCTCTTCCGGGCTGGCCTCATAATCGTGATTGCGGGCAAGTTTTTTGGTGCGGGCTTTTCTGGAGCCTGCTTTTTTTGAATCCTGTTTGCGATTTTTTGCTGATTTTACCATAATGCCTGTTTATGAGCCGGACTATGACAGCCGTTCCTTACCAAAACCTTGCCCGCCGCCAGAAAATGAAACAATTCAATTTCGTGGAACATTTTGTTTTTACAAGGGAAATCAGAAACTAACCGGATTCCGGTTAACGCCATTTCCACCAGATTTGATTATGGTTAATTCGCCAAAGGAATAAAGACTATTTATCGCTGGCCGGTGATAAATTATTCAGGATCACAAATTCCTCGCGCCGGGTGAAGCCCAGCACAGCGCGTGCGCGTTCATCCAGGAGCTCCGGGTCGAGATTATCACGACGCAATCTGACCACCCTGGCTTCCAGACGTTGGCGTTCTGCCCTGACCAGGGATGCTTCAAGCTCGAGCGCGACCAGTTCGGTCCGAAATTCGCTATAGGCGACCAGGCCGTAATTGCCCTGGATGGCGTGATAGCCGAGATAGCCAAATACCATCAGAAACAATGTGGGCGTGATTACCCGGCCCAACCGGTAGCGCATATGCTCCATAAATCGCATGGTTGAATCGAATCATTTTCCAGCGGCGGCGTCAAGGGAAAACTTCAATAGAATCAACATGTTGTTATGTGTTTTTAAAGTGATACAGCATGCAGAACCGGGCTAAGTGATTCAAATGAATCAGCTTTTCAGCTTGCGGGGGTGAAATCCGGGTCAGGAAATTATTTCAGGCCTAGGCCTGTTTCAGAATTGTGCGCCCGGCATAAACCGCCTGGGGTCCGAGCTCGTCGGCGATGCGGATAAGCTGGTTATATTTGGCGGTGCGGTCCGAGCGCGACAAGGAGCCGGTTTTGATCTGCCCGGCAGCGGTGGCCACAGCCAGATCAGCAATGGTAGTATCTTCGGTCTCGCCCGAGCGGTGTGAAATGACCGCGCTGAAGCCCGCCTTCTGTGCCATTTCGATGGTGGCCAGGGTTTCTGAAAGGGTGCCGATCTGATTGAGTTTTATCAAGATGGAATTGGCGGATTTATCGGCAATGCCGCGCGCGAGCCGCTCTTTATTGGTGACAAAAAGATCATCACCAACAATTTGCAGCTTCGCCCCAAGCTCTTTGGTCATCGCTGCCCAGCCATCCCAGTCGTCTTCGGCCATGCCGTCCTCGATCGAGAATATGGGATAGCGCTTGGTCAAATCAGCCCAATAGGCCACCAGCTCACCACTATCCAGGGTCTTGCCCTCGCCCTCCAGATGGTATTTGCCATCCCGATAAAATTCGCTCGCCGCCGGATCCAGTGCCAGCATCACCTGGTCACCCGGGCTGTAGCCTGCACCCTCAATCGCTTTTAATACAAAACCAATGGCCTCATCGGTGCTGGAGAGACCTGGGGCAAAACCGCCCTCGTCACCCACATTGGTGGCATGCCCCGCCTCTGAAAGACCAGCGCGCAGCCGATGGAAAATCTCGGCCCCCATCCTGACCGCCTCGGCGATCGAGCTTGCCCCTACCGGCACCACCATAAATTCCTGCACGTCGATGGCATTATCGGCGTGGGCTCCGCCGTTGATAATATTCATCATGGGCACCGGCAAAATATGGGCGCCCGCCCCGCCCAGATAGCGATAGAGCGGTTGGCCGAGCGAATTGGCCGAAGCCTTGGCAAGCGCCAGCGAGACCCCGAGAATGGCATTGGCCCCGAGGCGCGATTTATTCTCGCTGCCATCCAGATCGCACATAATACGATCGAGCCCGATCTGGTCTTCGGACTCCATGCCCGAAAGGGTCTCGAAAATCTCACCCTCCACCGCCTCAATGGCCTTTAGAACGCCCAGCCCTGAATAGCGGGCCTTGTCACCATCCCGAAGCTCATGGGCTTCATGGGCACCGGTGGACGCACCCGAAGGCACCGCGGCCCGGCCAATGGCGCCGTCTTCCAGCAGCACATCCACTTCAATGGTGGGGTGGCCGCGGCTATCGAGAATTTCCCGTGCGCGTATGTCCATAATGTCGGTAATGTGCGCTTCAATAACGGTTCGCGCGCAGGAAGGCCAGA
>JACZYI010000167.1 GCA_022571175.1 Pseudomonadota bacterium | reverse complement strand
GCTGTTCTCCGCCCGAGAGCATATGGGGGTGAGCACCGGCCCTCTCCGCAAGCCCGATCAGTTCAAGCTGTTCGGTCACTATTTCCTCGCGCTCGGATTTAGGCAGATGTGCCAGGCCAAAGGATATATTTCTGGCCACTGTCATATGCGGGAAAAGGGCAAAATCCTGCATCACCAATCCCACGCCTCTCGCTTCAGGCGCCATATGGGTGCCATGTCCCGCCACCAGGTCACCTTCTATTTTTATGCTGCCCGATTGCAATGTCTCCAGCCCGGCAATCAGGCGAAGTGCGGTGGTCTTGCCGCAGCCAGAGGGCCCCAGCAGCGCCAGAATCTCACCCGCAGCCACGCTCAGGGTCAAATCCTCAAGCGCCATACGCCCATCATAACAATGGGAAATATTCTCAATGATAAGGGCTTTGCTCATGGACAGCACACTCAGGCGGGTTCACGCGGTTCGATTTCCGGGTCCACCTCTGCGTCTTCAGAATATGCTTCCGCCTGGTCCGGGCCCAGGTCTGCTCCCTCAGGAATTTCAGAGTCTTCTGTTTCTGTGGCCTCTTCGGCCTCTGTGGCTTCTTCGGCCTCTGTGGCTTCTTCGGCTTCTGTGGCTTCTTCGGCTTCTTCGGCTTCTGCTTCGGCGGCCTCCAGATCAAGCTGGGCCTGCAGTTCCTGCTGACGATCCGCCTCCATCTTCTTTTCCAGCTTCACCAGGGCCTGATCCACGGTCTCGAGCAGACCTGCCGCTTTCAGTTCGTCTATCCCCGGCAGATCGCCGATTTCCTCCAGTCCGAAATGCACCAGAAATTCTTCCGTGGTGCCATAGGTAACCGGACGCCCGGGTGTCCTGCGCCTTCCGCGCGGTCTGACCCAGCCTGCTGCCATCAACACATCCAGTGTGCCTTTGGAGAGCGAGACCCCGCGCAACTCTTCCACCTCGGCCCTCGTCACCGGCTGATGATAGGCAATGATAGCCAGGGTCTCGACCCCAGCGCGTGACAATCGCCGTTGCTCCTTGACTTCTTTCCTCAGCAGAAAAGACAGGTCCGGCGCAGTCCGAAGAAGATATTTGCCCCCGACCCTGATGAGATTAACACCGCGACCGGAATAAAATTTCCGGATGGTCTCGATATGGTCTTGCACCTCCGCACCATCGGGTAGCCGATCAGCGATATCCGCTTCCGATAGCGGTCCATCAGAGGCAAACAGCAATGCTTCAACCATTCTTAAATGTTCGGAATTTGAATCCATCTAATCCGCCTTTTTCTCACCCGGTATTTTCTTACCCTTTTTTGCCTTGCGCCGCCTCACATAAATTGGTCCGTATGTTTCAAGCTGCTTGATGTCCACATCCCCCTTGCGTGCCAGTTCAAGGGTCGCCACGAACATGCTCGCCAGAGCCGAGCGCCCGCTAGCCATATCCTTCAACTCCTCCGGCAGAAATTCCAGCAGGACTGTCCAGTCAACCATAGTCCCGATCAGACCAGTCAACCGTTGCAAAGCATCTTCCAGTGAATAGATCGGTCGGCGAATAATTTTGAGAGTCCCGCCGTGAGTCCGGGCCCGCTGGGCAGCATAGGCCTTCAGAAGCTCGTAAAGAGTGGCGTCATAGGTCGCTTCTTTTATAACGATAATGCCTTCAGGATTGCCCCTGACAAAGACATCCCGCCCCATTCGGTTGGACGACATGAGCGAGGCTCCCGCTTCCCGCATGGCTTCCAGACGCTGCAATTGTAATTGTAGCCGGAGCGCCATTTCGTCACCCGTAGGTTCTTCATCACCCTCTTCGGGTGGCAACAGCAAGCGGGATTTGAGATAGGCAAGCCAAGCCGCCATCACCAGATAATCGGCGGCAATTTCCAGTTGATGCTTGTCCAGCTTGGCAATGAAAGTCAGAAATTGCTCCACCAGTTCAAGAATGGAAATATGGGTCAGGTCCACTTTCTGGGCCCGCGCCAACATCAGCAACAAGTCCAGCGGCCCTTCAAAGCCATCGATGGATAAATGCAGCGTATCCTCCTCGGCCACCACAAATGGTCGCGGGTCTTCAAACTCCAGTATGCTGTCTTGCTCGTTTGCCATCACACCAACCCAAAAAGAGACGCAATCAGTTTATACAGGAAAAAGGTCGGTTCCAAAATCAGAACTCTGGCGATATTCAAATCAAGTCCAATCAGCCGACCCGCCATGGGCAAAATCATGATAACGCCAATGACAATAAAAATGCCATAGCGCTCCAACTGGGCATATTTGATGGCCATGCGCCGGGGCAGAAGTCCCACCGCCACCTTGCCACCGTCCAGTGGCGGCACCGGAAGCAGGTTAAAGACTGCCAGCAAGCAGTTGAAAATCATCAAATTATTCAAATTCTGCACCAGGAAATTTGCCGCCGCATCGGGCAAATTAAGGGCCAGGGGAATGAGCATGGCCCCCATAAATGCCAGCAGGATATTGGCGCCGGGTCCGGCCAGGGCTACCCAGATCATATCGCGGCGCGGGTTTTTGAAATTGCGCGGGTCCACCGGCACCGGCTTGGCATAGCCAAAAATAAAACCCGCCATGAAAAAAAGTAATATGGGCAAGATGATGGTGCCAAAGGGATCAATATGGGCAATAGGATTGAGCGTTACCCTTCCCTGATTCTTTGCGGTCGGATCGCCGAAAAGATTGGCCACAAAGCCATGACCTGCTTCATGCAAGGTAATCGCCAGAAGGATCGGAATGGCCCCAACGCTGATGGCCGAGAGAATACTGCCAAGCTCACCCATAAAAACTAATCCCCGATTTCACCCTGACTGCCGGTCAGGTCATTATATTCTTCATTCAAGGCTGCCTTATCCGGCATGGGCCTTTCTCTTGCCTCTGCCAGTACCTCGGCCAAAAGCACATAGCGCTGCTCTGGCATGGCATCGAGGGCAGCCGCGACCTGTTTCATTTCATCCAGTCGGCCATTACAATGCAAAACAAGATCAAGGCCCGCGTCAAGTGCTTTTAAGGCACGGGCCTCAATCGGTCCTTCCAGGGCTCCCATGGAAATATCGTCGCTCATGAGAAGACCCCCGAAACCGATTGATCCCCGAATTATACCGGAGACCAGCGTGGGTGAAAAAGTCGCGCAATTCTCCGCATCAATCTCACTAAAAACCACATGACCAGTCATGGCCAGAGGCAGATGATTGAGGGCATGAAAGGGCGCAAAATCGCTTTGCTCCAGCGCTTCTTGCGCGGCCTCTACCACTGGCAGCTCCTGATGGCTGTCCACCAGCGGTCTTCCATGGCCGGGTATATGCTTGATCACCGGCAGGATGCCTGCCTCCAGCAAGGCAGTGGCAGCCACTCCGCCAAGTTCAGCCACGATGGCCGGGTCGGTTGAAAAGGCCCGATCACCGATAATGTCATGGGCCCCTGTCACCGGCACGTCCAGCACCGGAGCGCAATTTCCGGTTAGCCCACCCGCCCTCAAGTCGGCGGCAATAAGCGCCATATTGACCGCCAGCGCCCGGCTCGCCAGTTCGGGCCTACCCGCATATAAATATCCAAAAAGAGCCATTGGCGGGCGCACCGACCAATGGGGCGGTCCCATGCGTTTTACCCGGCCCCCTTCCTGGTCGATCAGAATCAGCAAATCCTCCCGCTCCACCGATGTTCGCAAATCCTCGGTGAGCGAGCTCAACTGGTCGGGATTTTCAATATTCCGGGCGAATAATATGAAACCGGCGGGCTGCGTGTCGGCAAAAAAAGTGGCTTCCTGCTCACTGAGCCCCGGACCGGCAAGACCTGAAATAAAGGGTTTGACCGGCACCAGCTTATGGCGCGCTACAGATGATCAAGGCGAGACCACCAGGCAATCCTGCCCGGCTGCCTTCAGCGACCTGCAAAGCCCGCTGGCCGAGGCCCGATCAGAAAAAGGACCGGTTCTCAAGCGATAGAAAACCCGCCCGTCTGCCAGTTCGGCCCGTTGAATGTCGGTGTCAAGACCGTATAACAGCGTGGAATATTGCTGCTGCAACCGGCTCCAGGCTACGGTCGCGGCCGATTCCTGACCGAAGGACGCGAGCTGTACCCAGTGGGCTTCGCTTAAATCCACCGCGCCCGGCAGCACCGCTTCAGGCTCGGGTTCGGCGGGCGCTGGAGCCTCATCCATAACATCTGCAGCTTCCCTTTCGGCTTCAGGTTGCTCTCCCGGGCGATCCATCGGTTGCTCGGGCGCGTCCATCACCTGATCGTCCATTTGAGTGTCATCGCCTGAGACCAGATCAAACACCAGCTTGTCCTGGTCGGGAACATCAAGGCCGCCCCGGTCTTCGGGTTCAATTTTGTCAGGACCATCCG
>JACZYI010000166.1 GCA_022571175.1 Pseudomonadota bacterium | reverse complement strand
CCGAAAGCAGGATAATGGCGCGTTTATGTTCGGTCCCGTTCACGCGGCCCTCATATCACTTTAAGCCCGAAAAAACAGGCCTGTTATTGGATTCGCCGCGCTTATTTTGCAAAAAAAGCGCATCAGGGAGGACAAAAGAATTGCCCATACATCTGGATGTGACCAACCCCGAAGGGCCCCTCGCTGCAACTGGCCAGAGGTCAGGCAGGGCCTTCTGGCGCGGTTTCAGACAGGGTGGAGGCCTCGTCAGCATTATTCTTTTTGAAGCCCAGGAAGCGTTCCAGCACACTGGCCGTGACCATATCGCCGGTCACATTGACCGTGGTGCGCGCCATATCCAATATGCGATCCACCGAGAGAATGAGCGCAATGCCCGCCTCCGGTATGCCGATCGATATGAGAATACCGATCAATTTGGCCAAAACCCCACCCGGTATGCCCGGCGCACCGATAGAAGCGCCAATGGACAAGGCCACCAGCGTAATCAGTTCGGGCACGCCCAGATGAATGCCGAAAAGCTGGGTCATGAATACCACCACCACCGCCTGATAGGCGGCTGTGCCATCCATATTGATGGTGGCCCCAAGCGGAATGACCAGACGGCGCACGGTGGGGTGAATGTGCATTTTTTCATCCGCACACCGGAGCGTAACGGGCATGGTGGCCGAGGATGACGAGGTGGAAAAGGCAATCACCAGCGGCTCGCGCATATTCTTCATGAAAGTAATCGGGTTGCGCCGGGCCAGCACCGTCACCAGCACCATATAAAAGGAAAACAGCAACAGCAAAACCACCAGGAAGGTACCAATATAGGCGGACAAGGCCACTAATGCTGAAAAGCCGATGCTGGTTAATTGCGAGGCAATCAGGCCAAAGACCGCGATCGGGGCAAATTTCATCAGCCAGGTGACAATGCGAATGGTGGCGTGCTGGATCGAGGTTAAAAGATCGATCAAAGGTCTGGATTGAATGCCCGGAATGGCCAGTAGCGCCAGGCCGAAAATGGCGGCGGCGATCACCACTTGCAGATAATTTCCGGCCACAATCGAGCCGAACAGATTGCGCGGAAACATGGCGACAATTTGCTCGGGAACGGTGCCGCCATTGCCAAACCCGGTGCTGATGGCTGCGGCCGCATCCATGTCAATGGCCGAGCGATCAATGAAAGAGCCTGGGTTAAAAATGGTGGTGATAACGATGCCAATGGTGGCAGCGACGGCGGTGGTCACAATGAAATAAATCACCACCGAGCCGCCGAGCTTTTGAATGGCACTGACATCCTGCCCGCCGGCGATGGCCAGCGAGACAGAGGATATTATCAGGGGTACCACGGCGAACAGAATGAGCTGCAAAAAGAGCTTTCCGGGCAAGGCCAGCCAACTGGCGGTGGTGAGTGCCAGTTCGCGCTCGATGAGGGCCAGGTCCGGGCCCATGATGACGCCCACTATAATGCCGAAGGCCAGGCCAATTAAAACGTGGAGCCAGAGCTTGTCCGCAACCGGCAATTTGGTTGCGGCAGGTGTCGCCGGCGCTGTCATTTGATCGTCCCCCATTTATATGGTCTCCCCTTTGAATAAAATTAAACTGTGGTCTCCCCAACCAGATTCAGCCTGTACCCACTTTGGCCTTATTTTCTGTCATAATGCCAGTGCCATAATAACCATGACGGCAAAAGGAAAAAATGTGAAAACAGCGTTTGCAGCAGTGCTCATCTTAGCGGCTCATCTCATTCCCGCAAGCGCTTACGCGCAAGGTGGCTCAGTTGGTGATGGCGTGGCGGCCTATACCCTGATGGATTATGAGGCCGCACGGGCCATCTGGCTGCCCCTGGCCGAAGCAGGGGAGGCCGAAGCCCAGTTTCGCCTTGCCCTGCTTTATGAGTTGGGTCTGGGGGTGGAACAAAGTGATGAGCTTGCCTTTGGCTGGCATCAGGCCGCTGCCCTGCAAGGTCACGCCGGAGCGCAGTTTGTTCTGGGTCGCATGTATGCCTCGGGGCAGGGCACCGAGATTGATATTTTTTACGCTTTCGACTGGATTCTGAACGCAGCCGAGGGTGGCGAGGTCCGGGCTCAATATTATGTGGCCACACTCTATCTGACAGGCGAGGGCATCGAGCCGAGCATTCTTGAGGCTTATATCTGGTTTACCCGCGTGGCAAACAGCGGGACAAATGGGCCGGAATTATCCCGCGCATCAGAGGCCGTTGCCACCCTTGAGGATCGGTTGACTCCAGATGAATTAATGGAAGCCTTGAGGCGCATTTATCGTTCGGAAAGTTAGTTCCAGAGCAGAATAAGGTCTTTAAATCCCTTTCAGGACTGAATCATTCTAGTTTACCAAAAGTTAAGTATATCTGCTTAATGTGACCCCATACCGGCGGCGATGGTTGGATATTCTGGTTTGGTAAATTAGTCCACACCATAGTGATACGACCGAAGGTTTTTACGGGCAGTGCGGGCCTGCTTACTGCGCAAACTTTTTAGTCAACACCTCTTTCCGGATGGAGATAAACAATGCTTGATACTTTACAACAAGAACAAGATGCATCACCCGAAGAAATTGTTTCTACCGATGCTCTTGACGGTCTGCTTGAAGACAAGGGTTTTTTCCGTAACACGATTGATGCTATGGAAGTCAATGTCATTATTGCCGATAAAGACACCCTCAATATAATTTACGTGAACCCGGCAACGGTAGAAGCCTTAAAGCCGATTCAAAATTTGCTGCCGGTTCCGGTCTCTGAGATAGTGGGCACTTGCATTGATAGTTTCCATAAGGACCCACAATTTCAACGCGGTATTTTGAAAGACCCCAACAATCTGCCACACAGAGCGGACATTCAGCTGGGTGACGAAATACTGGCTCTTTATGTCAGCGCCGTTAATAATTCCAGCGGCGAATATGCTGCTGCTATGGTGACCTGGAGCGTGGTGACCGAAGAGCGCGCCAAAGAAGCTGAAGTCACGCGGCTGTTCCAGATGGTGGATAAGATGCCGGTCAATGTGTTGCTGGCGGACCCAAAGGATCTGAAAATCACCTACGCCAACACTACCTCCATCGAGACCCTGCGTGGGCTGCAGCATCTGCTGCCCATACCGGTGGATGATCTGGTGGGAACCTGCATCGACGTTTTCCATAAAGACCCGAGTGTTCAAAGGCGTATTCTGGGTGATTCGAATAATCTGCCTTTTGCCACAAATATCTCGCTCGGGGATGAAACGCTGTCACTGAAGGTTTCGGCCATCAACGATAAAGACGGCAATTACATTCTGGCGTTGCTGGTTTGGGAAATCGTCACCTCAGAAGTGGCTATCGCCAAGAGCACCCGCGAGGTTGCGGATGCGGTGGCAACCTCCGCTGGCGAGATGCAGGCAGCATCGAGTCAGTTGGGCGGCAATATCAAGGACACCCGTACACGCTTGACGGCTGTTGCTGCTGCCGCTGAACAGGCAAGCGCCAATGTGAACGCGGTTGCCTCGGCGGCTGAAGAACTGTCTTCGGCCACGGGCGAAATCAGTCGTCAGGTGAGCGAATCAAACCGGGTTACGGCTGATGCCACGTTAGAAGTAGAGAAGGCTGGCGAACTGGTCGGCAGGCTCGACGAAGCTGGTCAGAAGATTGGTAAGGTGGTGAGTTTGATCAATGACATCGCTTCGCAAACCAATTTGCTGGCCCTGAATGCGACCATAGAGGCGGCGCGTGCAGGGGACGCTGGCAAGGGCTTCGCCGTGGTGGCGTCCGAAGTGAAGGCACTAGCCACACAGACCTCAGGAGCCACCGAGGAAATCACCGGGCAAATCGAGTCCATGCAGGAAGCGACCACCAAGGTTGTGGAGGCCATCAAGGGCATTTCATCAACCATCGAAACCGTAAACGAAACCGCTTCCGCTATTTCTGCGGCGGTTGAGGAGCAAAGTGCTGCCACCAAGGAAATCGCTGAAAATGCACAGCAGGTGGCAACCGGTACTGCCGAGGTTTCCAAAAACACCCAAGGCGTGGAAACGGCTATGGAGGAAGCAGCCGAAGGTGTGACCCGTATGGACGGCGAATCCAGCAAATTGCTGAATCAATCTGAGGAACTCAATGTGGAGATTCAGAAAATGCTGAAACAAATCGGCATGGATGAAGAGAGCAATTAATCTTTTCCTGCCGGGCAGGGTTAACAAACGCAGGTTTCATTGCTTCCTGGAAGATGTCGGAACATGCGGATGATGAGGGGGCTGGACCATAGAGGTCCAGCCCTTTTTTCTTGTGGTCATCACTCCAGGGTCAAGCCCATCACGATTTTCTGATAATAGTCAGCCTTGCGATTAACCACAGGAAATCTATTATGCC
>JACZYI010000165.1 GCA_022571175.1 Pseudomonadota bacterium | reverse complement strand
AACTTTCCGGGTCGGTTTCTGTGGACCTGCAGGTCAGGCCCCCATAGAGATTGGCGGTAGCTGGTCGATTAGCGGCAATGGCGAGAGTGCGAGCGGTGTCTTTGTGGGCAAGCGTTAAAAAAAGGGGGGGTAAACCCATAAAAACCAGAGACAGACTGGTACCTCTTTGCTCAACCGCCCTTGTGGCCGCCGCATGGTTGGCAAGTCCTAAAGCCGCTCTACATTTAAATCCAAAATTACTTAGCCAAAGTCTCAAGCGCTGGGGTTGTTGCCTCCATACCTTTGGCAAAACGGCGGTACTTGCCGACATCTGCGCCCGCTGGGGAGCAGTGTCAAAACAAGAATGAGCATAGACGAAATAGCCTGGGCGTGCTGGTTGCGGGTGTTTATTTGCGTATACGGGATTAGGCCCTTCAGAGGCAAAAAAGGGTCCAGCCATTTCTGACCGGACCCTGTTTGATTTCGTATTTAGAAAAAATTGGCTCCCCAGGACGGACTCGAACCATCGACACAGCGGTTAACAGCCGCTTGCTCTACCAACTGAGCTACTGGGGACCAGAGAACGGCTTTTGACCGTTCGCGTGAATCTTTTTTCTTCTCGCGGCCCGCCCTTATATCAAAAGATTTTTCCCAATGCCAAGGGATAAAATGGGATGTTTGCCATCTTGCCCCATTTTCTTCTCCGTGCTAGCCCGGTTTCATGCGTATCAAGCGATGGATAAGCTATTCGGGCGGCAGCGATCACGAGGTTTCAATCGGTGGCTGGGGCGGCTGGTTTGAAGACGGCATGCGCTGGGCAGATTTTCTCGATGAGTTTGAAGATGATGCGCACCCCTATTTTGAGGCCATGCGTAAATCAGTGCTTGCGAAAAAAATCCGCGAAGGGGGATTCTGGCACCAGAGCAGTGACGCCAAAGGCATGCCGCTCTTTGAGGATGATACGGTTGGCTCCTTTACCTTGCGCGCCTGGGGCGATGTTATGGCCGCCATCTGGGCGGAAGCTGACGATCAGGACTACAACTATGTGAGCTTCGCCTGGAGCGAGGTGCCGCAGGGGAAGGGCGATAAATCCTGAGCGCTGTCCTCTCCCAAGGAAACTATTTCACCAGCTCCAGCTTTGCCGCCTGATGGTAATAAATGCGCTTCAGGCTGACGCTGCCGTCCTCCATCGGGTCCAGCTTGTCGGTCATCACCTGGCGCACCACCAGATAGATGGTGCCCTCAATATCAGGCAACTGAAACTGGGCACGGAACGTGGAACCCTCATCCTTGTCGGGCGTTTTCATTCTGAAGATCAGATTATGATGGGGAATGGGGGTATCGGCGGTGGGGATGGACATGGCGGGGGCCACATCCTTGCCCTCGGAGTCGAGCGTATAGAGCACCACAATCTCGCCCGGATGATAGACATAGACCTCCACTTCAATCTCGATCATGGAGCCTTTATGAAAAACCGTCACCGGCGCTGCCAGCACATCCACACCGGGTGCACCGAAGGGCGGCTGTTTGAGCGCACGGAAGGCCTGGGCCTTGCCATCCAGTAGCGGGGTGGGTGATTTCAAATCGATATGCCCGCTGGCAGGCAGGGCCAGGGCAAAGAGCGCAATAAATGCACATAAGGTGCCGAGCTTTTTCATGGGGTCATTCTCCTGGTTATATTGGCCCAATTTTATTGGCGTTTGGGTTTATTCCAAAACTGGAGGCGCGGACCAGATTCGAACTGGTGTACACGGATTTGCAATCCGCTGCGTAGCCTCTCCGCCACCGCGCCCCTTGCAGGCCATTCAGTAAGGCCCGGGATATAACAAAGGGCCGGGGTGAGGGCAATTGCCAATTCCCTTTTGTTCCACCCGATAGCGCCCGGGTGCAAGCTTCATTGAATTTAAGGGATCATATGGGTATAACTGCGACCGATTTGTTTCGCATGGTCCTTTGCTTGATCGAACAAGAACAGCAGGTGAAAATATGAGTGACTCCTCAGCCCAACGCGATCATATGGTGGCATGCCAGATTCGCCCCAATCAGGTCTCAAACGAGCGGCTGCTGGCAGCTCTGGAAGAAATTCCTCGCGAGGTGTTTGTGCCCAACGCCCTGAAATCGGTGGCCTATCTGGATGAAAATCTGGAAATTGCGCCCGGGCGCTACTTGATGGAGCCCAGGTGCCTGGCGCGGCTGATTGAAGCGGCTGATATCCAGCCTGACCAGCTGGTGCTCGAAATTGGCTCGGGAACGGGATATTCCACAGCGGTTCTGGGCAAAATGGCGGACGCGGTGGTGGCGATTGAGGAAAATAAAGAGCTGGCGGCGATTGCCGAGCAGAAACTGGCGAGCTTGGGCATTGATAATGTGGCGGTTTTGAATGCTCCCCATGCGGAAGGGTATGCCCAGCAAGGACCATATTCGGTGATTTTTATCAACGGCGCTGTGGAAAATTTACCAGCGACGCTTCTGGATCAACTGGGGGAAGGTGGAAAACTCCTCTATGTAAGGATTGACAATGGAGTCGGTCATGGCCACATGGTAACCAGGACCGGCGGAAATGTTGGTGGAATTGATCTTTTTGATGCCCAGGCGAAAATTGTGCCGGGTTTTGAAAAAACGGCCCAATTTGTTTTCTAATCGCGATTCTATATGCTAAAGAACCACCGAATACATCCGTACCGGGAGTAATAAAAACAAAACGACAATATCGGGGACTTTGAAATTATGAAAAAAACACAAAAAATACTTGCCGTAGCATTGATGTTCAGTACTGCCTTGTCGGGTGCGGTCCAGGCCGACACACTGGTGGAAGCCTTGATTCAAGCCTATCAATCAAATCCGGAACTGGACGCTGCGCGCGCAGCACAGCGCGCCAATGATGAGGGTGTGATCCGTGCCCGCACGGGATATTTCCCGACAATTGCGGGCACGGCCTCGGTCACGCGCAGTGATGTTGATGGTAGTTTGTCTGGTCAATTTGATTCCACCAATAAATTTTATCAGGCCCGGATCGATCAACCTATTTTCCGGGGCTTCCAAACCGCCAACGCCACCAAGCAGGCGGGAAGTTTTGTCAAGGCAGGGCGCGCCCAGCTCTTGGGTGTGGAACAGCGAATTCTTCTGACCACGGTCACGTCCTACATGGATGTGGTCAGGGATCAGGCGGTTTTATCCTTGAATATCAATCAGGTCCAAGTGCTGGAACGTCAGTTGCAAGCCTCTCAGGCCCGCTTCCGGGTGGGGGAAATTACCCGCACCGATGTGGCCCAGTCTCAGGCCCGCCTTGCGGGTGCGGTATCGCAACGTATTCAGGCTGAGGCGGATCTTGCCACCTCTCGTGCCCGATATTGGCAGGTCATTGGTGATCTGCCGGGTACGCTTGAATCGGCCCCGGCCTTGCCTTCCATGCCAGCCACCCTTGAAGAAGCCACAGTCATTGGCCTTGATGAAAGTCCGATTGTCAATGGGGCTGTCCATACGGAAGCTGCAGCGCGTTATGCGGTTCGCCAGGCCATGGGAACCATGCTGCCCACGCTGGATGGATTTGCCTTCATTTCGCGTTTTGACGGAACTTCCGCTTTTGCTAGTGCAGTCGTATCTAATATCACAACTACCAAGGCTATTGGCGCCCAGTTGCGTGTGCCCCTGTACCAGGCGGGTGCTGAATATTCTGATATTCGTCGCGCCAAGCAGATTGAAAGCCAGCGCAGGCTGGAAATTATTGCGGCTGAACGCGCGGTCACGGCCAATGTGAGAACGAGCCACACCCCCTTATCCGATCCGCCAGCCTGGAGGGATTTGGAAGGAGGGCCACATCGATGATCATGTTCGGAGCTTGCCCAAGATGCGGTGGCGCGGTGATCGACCGCGCACGTGCTATGGAAGACAGTCCACTGTGCATTACGTGCGGATGGCGACGGACCGACCTGTCCCTAGAGATACGGACGGAGGTCGAGGCCCATCTTGGTGAGAAGTTTATCGACAACCGCTACCAGCACAGGCTGATTGGTAAGGGTAAAGCGCCTCTGAGCGGCTGGGAACGCGTGAAACGCCAGAGGGAGTTGGAGCGCCAGCAACTCCTGCGATCAACCGGGTAACGCACCTGATCGTTGATCGGTCCTCACCGGGTACCGTCAATCATAGCTAGAGCCTGATGGTACAGGGCTGCGTGATTCCAGGGCACGCACAGGATCCGTTCCCCCTTTCGTCATTTGCCATTAGTGCTGCTAGGGCCCGCCCAAATTTTGAATGTCTGCGCGCCCCGCCCTGCTGTGTTAGGTTGGCAGTAGTGACCAACCCGTCTGTTGAGTATAAAATCTATGACCTCTTCCTCGAAGAACCGGCTATGTGCCAGGTGGG
>JACZYI010000164.1 GCA_022571175.1 Pseudomonadota bacterium | reverse complement strand
CATCGTCCCATGGCATAGAATATTGAAAATGGTCTCTCGCAAGCGATCGCTGGTGGGTCGTACAGAATTATCAGCCACCTCGGTCAGCCGCCGACCCCTGAACTTCCCCCCAACAATGCGCATGGCTTGCTCCCTTAACCCATATCCAGTTGATCCAGGAGCGTTTTGGGCAGTGAAGACCTTATGGCTTCGGTTGTGAACTCTGAAATGTCGCCCTCTTTGAGTTGCCCCAACTGGAACGGGCCGAAGGCAACCCGAATTAACCGGTTCACCCTGAGACCAAGCTGTTCCATCACCTTTCTCACTTCCCTGTTTTTCCCCTCCCTGATATTCACCTCCAGCCAGGAGTTGGATCCCGTCCTCCTCTCCAGTTTGGCTTCTATCGGCCCATAGGACATATCTTCAACCCTGATACCTTTAGCCAGGGCCTTGAGAGCGTCCTCTCTGACATTCCCATAGACACGCACCCGATAACGACGCTTCCAACCGGTCGCTGGCAACTCCATCCAGCGAGCCAATGTGCCATCATTGGTCAACAGCAGTAGGCCTTCACTCGCCATATCCAGTCGACCGACAGAGATTACCCGCTTCATTTTTGTTGGCAGTGCCTCAAAAACCGTTGCCCGGCCCTCCGGGTCATTGTTGGTTGTCACCAGTCCCACCGGCTTGTGATATCGCCAAAGACGCGTTTTTTCCTTTCCCGCAACCGGCTCACCATCAACGGTAATTCCCCTGGTATCGACAATGAAAGTGGCTGGGGTTTTGATGACTTCACCGTCCTGGCAGATGCGGCCTTGTGCAATAAGGGCTTCAACACCGCGCCTTGAACCGACTCCGGCTCTGGCCAGAACCTTGGCAATCCTTTCACCCTTCTTTATTTCGTTGCTATCGGACATCAAAATTATCCATTACAAAATGAATTCAATCTGAAAAACTGTCATTTTCTCTTGACCTTAATGTCTAACTTTTTCAACCTTTTTTCATGGCAAGAGCTTCTCTCAATTATATGGAAATGGCACTGGAGCAGGCGCGTCTGGCGGCTGACCGGGGGGAAGTTCCGGTTGGGGCTGTGGTTGTTGATGGGCAATCGAATGAAATTCTGGCAGCAGCAGGTAACCGCGTTCTCGAACTCAAAGACCCGACCGCCCACGCCGAAATGCTGGCTATACGGCAAGCGACCAGAAAAACAGGTTCGGAACGATTAGTGGATGTGGACATATATGTGACGCTTGAACCGTGCCCCATGTGCGCCACTGCCATGTCCTTTGCTCGCATACGGCGGCTTTATTATGGTGCATCAGATGCAAAAGGGGGCGGAGTTGAACACGGTCCCCGGATTTTCTCACAAGAGACTTGCCATCATGCTCCAGAGGTCATTGGAGGCATCAATGAAACGGTCGCTGCGTCATTATTGCGAGATTTTTTCAGCGAGCGGCGTTAGACTGGCTTTATGGATAATTTGCCCACATTGGAAGAATTGCTCGAATTGCTGATCCAGTTATGGACCTGGATCAGAGATACGGTTCTTTCCAACGATACCCTGGGACAGGTTGCCATATTGTTTTTTCTGTTTGGTGTTGCCATTCTGGTTGCCCGGGCTATTCATGGTTTGATTCTGAAACTTGCTGATCAGTATCATCCGCTGGTCAAAATTATTCCTTATACAAGACCGTTATACCGGCCACTCATTGCGGTTATCATGATCAGTGTGGCCGGGTATGCCGCCGGATCCCAAGGATGGCCGAATTACCTGTTCGATATCGCAACCAGCATGCTCATGGCCTGGATCGTCATTCGTCTGGCCTCCAACTTCATTCGCAACAGATCATCAGCCCGAACCGTAGCCCTGATTGCCTGGTCTGTGGCTGCTCTGGATATCATCAATTTTCTGGATCCTCTTATAGAAGGGCTAAAAGCCGCCTCCATTCAACTCGGTGACAGCGAGATAACGGCCTGGGGTGTCATCTGGGGCCTCATATCATTCGGGTCATTGATCTGGTTGGCGCTGTTTGGGTCAAAATTGCTGGAGGTTCGCCTGCAGTCCGCCTCGGCGATCAATCCATCCGCACGCGTCTTGTTGATAAAAACAGTCAAAATTGTGTTTGTCTCCTTCGCTTTTATGTTGGCACTAAACAGCACCGGGCTTGATTTGACCGCCTTGGCTGTGTTCGGTGGTGCTCTGGGTGTTGGCCTGGGTTTTGGCCTGCAAAAGGTGGTATCCAATTTTATAAGTGGCGTTATCCTGCTTCTGGACAGATCGGTAAAACCCGGAGACGTCATTGAAATTGAGGGCACCTATGGCTCCATCAATGCATTGGCGGCACGTTTTACTTCGATTATCACCAGGGACGGCACAGAATATCTAATCCCCAATGAGGATATGATTACCAAGCCGGTTATCAACTGGTCTCATTCCAACACCAATGTCAGACGCCGGATACCGGTGATGGTGGATTATAGAACCGACCTCAAGCAAGCCATCGAGATTATGAACAAAGCAGCGTCAGAGCACCCCAGGGTGCTGGCCGTGCCTGCACCGCGTACCTTGTTGAAGGAATTTGCGGAAAGTGGCCTCTTGCTTGAGCTTCGGCTGTGGATTTCAGATCCACAAAATGGAGTCTCCAATATCGCAAGTGAAGTTATGACCAAGATTTGGGAACAGTTTCACGACCATGATATTGAGTTTCCCTTTCCCCAAAGGGTCATCCATATCAAAAACAGCGATGCCCTGCCCAAGGCATTGGGGGACTAATCGCTCAAACAGGCTTCAGATTTCACGCTTTCTGGCCAGAATTTTCTCTACTTCATGCCAGGCGAGCGAAGCCATCGCGTCGACCACCTCACCCTGATAGGCTTTGTGGCTGGTTGCTGTACCCCGTTTAATCCGGCCTTGAATACCGTGGAGAATGGCGGCCAGCCGGAACATGTTGAAGGCCATATGAAAACTGATGTCCGGCACCTCAGATGTGCTGGCTTCTTGCGCGTAGGCCGCCAAATAGCTGGTCTCGTCGGGGATGCCCAGACTTTCCAGGTCTAGCCCGCTGGTGCCGTTGAATGTGTCGGGCGTAAATCGATAAGCCAGGCATGAATAGCTTAAATCTGCCAGCGGATGACCGAGGGTTGAAAGTTCCCAATCCAAAATAGCGAGCACGCGCGGCTCTTCTTTTGCAAAAATCATATTATCCAGCCGGTAATCACCATGGACAATTACCGTCTCGTCCCCCTCTGGAATATTCTCGGGCAGCCATTCCACCAACCGGTCCATGAGGTCCAACCGCCCGGCCGCTTCATCACTCAGATATTGTCGAGTCCAGCGAGAAATCTGGCGAGCAAAATAATTGCCGAGTTTGCCATAGTCCTCAAGCTGCCTCGCTTTTATATCCACCCTGTGCAATTTGGCCAAAGTACGAGCCATTTCCAGAACCATCGGTGCGCGCTCAGTCTTCTCAATGGTTGGCATGGTGGCATCCCAAAGAATCCGACCCTCGACAAAATCCATCACAAAAAATGCCGTGCCGATAACGCTTTCATCATTACATAGAAGATAAGTCTCGGGGACCGGTACATCTGTTTCCTGAAGCGCAGACATTATCCGGTATTCCCGCTCAACCGCATGCGCGGAAGGCAAGAGTTTTCCAGGCGGTTTACGGCGTAAAACAAAACATCGCCCGTTCTGATCGATCAGACGATATGTGGGGTTGGACTGGCCCCCGCGAAATTGTTCGATTTGAAACGGCGGTTCAAACGGGAGGCCTTGGTTCTGGAGATAATTTTCCAGCGGTTCTGCGTCAAAACCAAGCGCTTCGGGAACCGGCATAGTGCCAGAAAAATTCTCCTGCCTGCCCATTTTTCTTATCCGTTCCCCTCATCTGCGCGCTCGCGCTCCAGTGCCCTCCAGCCGATATCCCTCCGGCAAAATCCCTCCGGCCAGTTTATTTTCTCGACAGCTTCATAGGCTTTGGCGTTTGCATCCCTTACGGACTTGCCAAATGCCGTAACGTTCAGAACACGCCCGCCGGTGGCTATGACACCTCCATTTTCAAGTGCCGTTCCGGCATGAAAGACTTGTACGGCCGGGTCACTCTCGGCCTTATCAATATTGCCAATGACCGAGCCTTTATCATAAGAACCGGGATAGCCTTTTGCTGCCATGACCACGCACAAGGCCGTCTCTTCCCGCCAAACCATTTGCAATTTATCGAGCGTACCGTCAGCAGACCGGGCCAGGGCCTCAACCAGATCAGATTTGAGCCGCATCATCATCACTTGACATTCCGGGTCGCCAAACCGGCAATTATATTCGATCAGTTGTGGGCCAGTCCCGGTTATCATCAGGCCGGCAAAGAGCACACCCGAATAGGGCATTCCCTCAGCCTGCATGGCCTTTACCGTGGGATGAATAATTTCATCCATCACACGGGCGCACATGGCATCGTCCAGCACTGGCGCGGGAGAATAGGCCCCCATG
>JACZYI010000163.1 GCA_022571175.1 Pseudomonadota bacterium | reverse complement strand
TGGAAGGAGTGCGTTGGGACCAAAGCGGGTTTATTGTAATGAGTTGGGTGATTTCACCCGTTGTCGGGGGGGCGGTTGCTTTTTTGTTGATGATGAGTATCCGTTTTCTGATTTTGAATGCCGAAAACCCGTTCGAAAAGGCAAAAAAATGGGGCCCCGTTTATGTCTTTATGGTTGGGTTCATCATTTCACTGGTGACCATGTTCAAGGGGCTGTCGCACCTTGATATTGAACTATCCGCTCAGATGAGTTTTCTATTGGCGAGTGCCTTCGGGCTTTTGACAGCATTCATTGGCTGGGTTCTTATTTCCAGAGTTGTGGTAGATCCTGAAGCGGACCGCGATTATCATTTTGCCAGTGTGGAAAAAGTCTTCACACCAATGATGTTATTCACCGCAGCTGCCATGGCCTTTGCCCATGGCTCGAATGATGTGGCGAACGGGGTTGGTCCCATTGCGGCCGTGGTTGGTCTGGTTGAATCTGGGGGTGAGTTGGCACAAAAATCTGTCATGCCCATCTGGATTTTACTCATGGGCGGGTTCGGTATCGTGGTTGGACTGGCCACTTATGGATACAAAGTCATGCGCACTATTGGCACTAAAATTACCGAATTAACTCCCACACGAGGATTTTGTGCAACCCTTGCTGTGGCGGCAACTGTGGTGATTGCATCACGCACGGGCCTTCCGGTTTCTACCACACATATTGCTGTTGGAGCGGTTGTGGGGGTCGGAGTGGCACGGGGTGTGGGTGCCATCGACATGCGTGTGGTCGCGGGTATCATCATGTCCTGGATTGTGACCTTGCCGGTGGGTGGCGTGCTGGCAGCCATATTCTTTTTCATCCTCAAGGGGATTTTCTCTTAATCGTTATTTTCTTTTTTTGGCCGATCTAATCCGGGTCAGACCGATCAAGGGTTCGTGGGTGAGTTCCATGGCTACCATGGTGTCTTTTATGCGCATGACCATGCCAAAGCGTTTTTTGCCCGAACTGTAAATCACATGATTGCTCGGAATTTTACCGGTGTTGAACCAGACTCCGTCCTCAAGGGTAATACGCGTGTGGCCCACAAAAAAGGGTGTATCGACCCCCACATCCATGAGCCGTCGAAATCGTCTGACATCGCTACGGGAGTATCCGAAAGGATTGCCTGGCTTCAGGGCTCGACCGTTCATGACTTCGGCGGCAAGAACAGGATGGTGTTTTAGATTGATCAGGGTTTCCTCGGACACTATTTTGCAAACCGGGCCAGCATGGCAGGCGATAAAATCTTCCGAGCGCGCCATCAGCGCAAGCCCGTCAAAAAACCGGGAAAGCTCCTCTGCATATTTATCACCCCGATGCTTCCTGACCGCATGTTCGAATAATTGACCCTGGGGCACACCGCCCTTGGCCACGTCCGGGGAAAAAGATTCATGGTTGCCGCGCAGGAAAAAGACATTCTGGGGAAAGCGCACTTTCAGTTTGCAAATGAAATCAATCATCAGGCAGGAACTGGCCATTTCCTCAATGTCATCCGAGTCCGGGTGAATAAAATCACCAAGCAGAAGCAAAACAGCTTTGTCTTCGCGTAGTGCCAGCAATAATCCGTTCTGAATCAAAACCAGCAACAAATTATCCAGTTGGGTGTGGAGATCACCGACGATGACAGGTGTCAAATGTGGAGGGAAATTGATGAGTGCGCCGGGTTGGGCCTTATGGTCACGTGGGCGGTACACCTCGTCCGCTATAATCCGGTTGGTTTGCTTCAAGAGATGCAACGCCTCTGTTTTGGGCAACAGTTCCCCTGCTTGGGCGAACCCTTCAAGCCAGCCCCTTTGCATTTTCCGGATTTTTTTGGTCACCGACTGCGGCAGGCAGGCAATTTCGAGGGCAAGAGTCTTGTCCCGGGGATAAAAATAAAGATCAGAGTTCCGTATTTCTATGCGCAAACCGGGTTTGGCGAAGGTTGCTGAGCGTCCGAGTGTGGCTGCGACCCACGGATTATCTCCAACCGCCAGATGGACGCCCGGTTTAAGGCGACAGAAAGCGCCCAGTTTTTCCGGATAGATCACAGGATCATATAAAAGCCAGTCGTGTGGTTTAGAGCGGCTGGTGCCTTTCAGGGGCAGATCGGGGATAAGGTGAAATTCGGTTTTTGAAATTAGCAGACGCAAGGGACCAGTATCGGTACTTATGCGGATGGAGCCCGTGACGGGGGTAAATTTCGTCTTTGGCTCAAGCCGGCTGGCTTTCCGGGTTGCCAGCGTAATAGCCTGGGAAAGGGAAGACAGCAGCGTTTCTGAGGATTGACCCACGCGACAACGACCAACATTTTCGCCTTCAATACGGTGGGGAAGATCATAAAGACCGGGCCTGATATAAACCGCCAGACCCCGTCGTTGCATGGCGATTGCGGCTTCAAAATAGGCCCGGTTTTGTTGTTCGATAATCTCGAGAGTGATATTTTCCTCTACCGGCACAAGATTTGTTTTCATGCGCTCGCGGCGCCACTCAATTGCTTTTTCAGCCGGTGGAATCAAAAACTCGAAGACAAATTTATGTTGCCAGTCCACCGAGAAAAAACCACGTTTTTTCTTGGGCGTAACAATCCGGTCAGGTTCAAGAATCATGCGGTCCGGGTTTTCCATCCACTCCGCCTCAAACACCGTCAGCCCCTCCTTGATGCCAGCAAACGGAAGACCCAGATGAACTTCTCTTGGCCGATAGGAGAGCGAGCGATCACGCCACCAGCCCGATCTGGTCAAATCAATATATCCCTCAAGGGGCCAACCCCGGATTTTGGCAAGGAGACTGGATTTACCGGATCCGGGCGGGCCGGTAAAAAGATATTGTCGAAAGTTTGGGCCCCGTGGAAAGGGAATTCCGCAAATATCAACAAGATTTGGAAACTCCACCAGTTGGATATGATCTCTCGGTGCCATAGATCGTTCTATTAGAGGGCGCAGGCGCACGCTTCAAGCTTGCTGGTAATTTTTGCGCCTGTGATTCAGACCTTTTGATCGTCACCGGGCTTGAACATGGCCTGAATCTGACCGAGAAGACCCTGAAGCTCTGAATTGTCAAGATAAGCCCCAAATTCGGGCACGCGATCCAGTCCGAGCAGGCTTGCGTCTCGTTCATAAACAGCCAGTTTCAAATAATAGAGTGCCTTGTCAATATCCCCGGCCCCAGCCGCATAGATGGCGAGGCGAGATGCGGAGCCAGGTCTGTTAAGCTCTCTTGCCTGCTCGTTGCGCTCCAGCAAAAAGACATAGAGGGCTCTTGAACCCATTTGGGCATAATTAGCCCGAAGCACGGGCAGGATGTCTGGCGCGTAAGGGGTGGTTTCCATGATGGAGATAAATTCATTGAAAGCATCATCACCGCGTCCCAAGGCCTGATAACAGCGAACCAACAAGGAGGCTAGGATTTTGCCCTCCTCGGAAATGCTTATGAGACGGTCGATCTCGGTGATGGCATCTTCATAGCGACCGGCAATATAATATATATTTGCGAGGTCCGTTGATATGGCCGCTTGGGGCTCTGCCAGGCGCAGCTGGTCGATGGCTTCGACCGCCTCCGCCGATCTGCCCTGCCGGGCCAGCAGAATGGCATAACGTCTGCGCGCCAGGGCATTGGTCGGGTCCAGATCAATGGCGGCACGGAAATGATGTTCGGCTCCTTCAATATCCAGTTGGGCGAGGAACAGAGCCTGTCCAAAGGCGCTCTGCGCTGAGGCTAGATCAGGTCTTGCTCGCAGAGCTGTCTCAGCGGTGTCCATCGCCCCTAGCAGCTCGGTCACATTTGACAAGCCCGCTTCAAAAAGCCGGATTTTTCCATCGGCAATGGCAATCATGATTTCCGGAATGCCAGCATGTTTAGCCTCAAGCTCTTCAAGCACGGTGAGAGCCGTTCCAACCGTGTAAACATTATGGGTGTAAACCCTGAAGCGGGCATCCAGAAAATTATCCCGCTCCTGGCTGGAAAGTGCGTTCAATCCAAAGGATGCCAGTGTCCCGCTGGACCCGGCCTGAAGCTGGCCATCGTCGGTACTGGAATCAAGCGAAGGCAGAATAAAAACCAGTATCAACATGGCGGCAATGCCCAGCGGTATCAATGCCTTTGGAGACCAGGTAAAGAGCGGCAGTTTTCTGGCTGTCACTTTTTCAAATTTAACCTTGGCAACCAGTCGATAGCCATAGCCCGGAACAGTCTGAATATATCTGGGGGTTTGCGCATCATCATCCAATAATTTCCGCAACTGCCGAATGGCCACCGATATGGACTCATCACTAACGGTTCGACCCGGCCAAGCAATTTCCAGCAATTCTTCACGGGTTATCAGGGCACCATTTTTACCAGCCAAGGCCAACAATACCTGCATGGGCTTTGGCTCAAACTTGCGTATCCTGCGCGGTTTTGTCAGGGACCTGATCTGATTTTGACGGGGATGAACTTGCCAATCGCCAAACATGAAACCCAAGTCCAGTTTTTCTTTTGATATGATTGTAGCAGTCATTCAGCCCCCATATATCTGGAGACAGGATAAACATATCGGGCGA
>JACZYI010000162.1 GCA_022571175.1 Pseudomonadota bacterium | reverse complement strand
GATACATCAACCGATTATAATCATTACAGCAAGCGCGCCATTTTATCGGGCGTATTCGGTTCCACGCTTCTCTATTGGCTGAATGATGACTCGGAAAAAAATGAAGACAGTTGGGCCTTCCTCGATCGACGGATCGAGAATATCATGCAGTTTGAAAAGCTAAAAGGGAAAGCCAGAAAATTAACCGATAAATTACCCAATCTGGCACGCATTCTGGGTTCGCTCAGATATCCCGATCGACACCCCTGAGCCAGATTTTAATTATCTTCCGGAATTTCCTTGAGTTTGTCGGCTTCAGTTTTGCGCCAGGCGCGTAATTTTTCTGCCAGGCCGTTGTCCGCGATGGCCAGAATTTCTACTGCCAGAAGAGCGGCATTTATGGCCCCCGCCTTGCCAATGCCCAGGGTACCCACCGGAATGCCGCCGGGCATTTGCACGATGGAATAAAGCGCATCCTTGCCTTTGAGGGATCCAGCTTCCAGGGGAACACCCAGAACCGGACGCGTTGTCAGGGAGGCGACCACGCCTGGCAAATGAGCAGCCATACCAGCGCCAGCAATAAATATTTTCACGCCATTGGCTTCGGCCTCACCCACATATTCTTTCAAACGGTCTGCCTTGCGGTGGGCGGAAATTATCCTGGCCTGGTGATTTATCCCGAATTCATTCAGAATATTCTGCGCCTGTTTCATCACGGACCAGTCCGATTGAGATCCCATCAGAATGACAACCTCTGTTGATTTGCTACTCATGACGCACTCCCCTGATCCCTGTTGATGTTGCAGATCAACCTATCCGAAGGCGCGGATTATAGTCAGGAAGCCCTTGAGTGCAAGCCCGTATTCATCTCAATTTGTCCCGGAGCCTTCACCAATTCATTAACTAATTTCAGATTATAAAAGTGGAGGAGAACCCGATTCTCCTGAAAATAAAGGTTTTGAGGGTGATTTAGAGCGGTATCGGAGGTCTTTCCATATGAAAATAGGAGAGTCAGAACGCATTTCAGGACCCCGTACGGTGTCGCGCACCAAACGGGCCACATCTGCCTATCAGTCAGCAGCTACCGCCGCACCCGCTGCGGTTGGGGATACGGTTGCGATCATGGGCATGACCTCAGAGGACATGACTCCCAAGGTCCGTGATGCCATCATGTCGCTAATGGCGGAGGTGGACACTCTCCGCCGCGATCTGGAGACCGCCAACAATAGATTGATAAACATGGAAAAACTGGTGGACCTGGACCCGCTTATTCCAGTTTCCAACCGGCGCGCTTTTGTTCGCGAAATTTCCAGAACCATTTCTTTTGCCGAACGCTATGGAGCACCTTCCAGCCTCATCTATTTTGATCTGAACAATATGAAAACCCTGAATGACACTTATGGTCACGCGGCGGGCGACGCCGCTTTGATACAGATGGCGGATATTCTGAGCGCCAATATTCGCGATTCAGATATCATTGGTCGGCTTGGGGGGGATGAATTCGGAGTCTTGCTTTCGCACACGGATGAATCAGAGGCCAATCAAAAGGCAGCCGAGCTTGCGGCGCATGTGGCGGCGCTCCCGCTTCAACTGGAGGGCACATCTATCACCATGGATGTGGCCTATGGCGTGCACGGGTTCATTGGTGGTCAGGACGCTTCTCAAGCGCTGGCGGCAGCCGACAAACGCATGTATGAAAATAAACGCGCCAGAAAAATGTCCTCATAACCGGGGTCCGCTTGCCAAGGTTTCAAGCAATAATGTCCGGTAACAGTTGATCTTCAATTTTGGATATCTGATCTCTCAGCCAGAGCTTACGCTTTTTGAGCCGCCTGATCTGCAGCTGGTCATAAGTCCCTTTTTCACTAAGCGCACCTATGGCATCGTCAAGATCCCGATGCTCTTGCTTTAAAGCCAAAAGGCGGGTTTGAATTTCATCATCTTCCAGTAAGTCCATGAACCGCCCATTGCCCATTTCTATTCTCTGGGCATGATAGCACAATGCGCGCTATCATCATAGACAGGAACTGGAGTTTGGGCATCGTGAAAACAGACAAGCATCTGAAAACATTATGGAACTATTGTGCGTCACTCTATGAAAAAGAGGGCGTGAAGGAGGCTTGTTTATCTCTTCAGGACCGGCACGGGGCCGATGTGATTCTCATACTCTTCATTTGCTGGCACTGGAGTGAGCGCGGACGGGTGCTGGGGAAACGTGATATTTGTTTTCTCACTGAACGCAGCAGGGCGTGGCAAAGGGATGTTATTTCATCAATTCGCATGACCAGGAGACAAATTGGCAAGTCCGACGAGCTTGCCCAGCGCAGAATTTATCGCTCTCTGAAGGCAAGCGAGCTGGAGGCCGAAAAGCAGGAACTGGTTATCCTGATTGAAGCCCTCGATGAATTATCGAAGGGCACAGACCAGACTGACACATCTCAAAAGGGTAAGCCCGAAGATTTAATGGCCGGTCTTTTGATCTATTTTGAATGTCTTGGCGTTTTGCTCAAACCGAAGGATCGCCAACAGCTTGCTATATTGGCAGGCGCCGACAGGCTAGCCACCGCGGCAAGCTAGTGGTCGCGCCAACGCTTGAGTTCCGGCACTTCAATGGAAAGCGAATCGAGGGCGCGGGCCAGCATTTGGTCTGTCATGTCATTAAGCGAAGCAGGTTTGGTATAAAAGGCCGGTACCGGCGGTGCAATGATGGCGCCCATTTCAGTCAGATGGCACATGGTTCGCAAATGCCCCAAATGGAGGGGAGTTTCGCGCACCATCAACAGCAGTGGCCGCCGTTCCTTCAGGGTGACATCTGCGGCCCGCGTTAAAAGATTTGAGGTTACACCGGTAGCAATTTCCGACATGGTCCGGATGGAACAGGGCACAATAATCTGACCCATGGTTCTAAAACTGCCGCTGGCTACAGGCGCGGCCACATCCTTGACCGAGTAACAATGATCGGCCAGGGCTTTTACATCTTTGGCTTTGTGGTTGGTCTCCAGAGAAAGGGTCAATTCCGCTGATTTTGTCATGATCAGATGAGACTCGATCCGAGTCGACTTCAAAAGCTGAAGCAATCGAACGCCAAGTTCCACTCCAGACGCGCCGGAGATTCCAACGATCAACCGCATGGGACGATCAGACACCTCATGGACCTCATTTCTCTAGTTGCTTGTTCCCATTGAAACTTTCCAGATCGTTTCAAACATATTTTGCCTATGGTTACAACCAGACGCTTAAACATTATTATGGGATCGCGTGACAAAAACACATATTTGTGGTCCAATATCATCCTCATATGACGAGTTGACACTTCAGAATAGGAGAGTTGGGGAATGAATTTACCTGCGCAAGTGACCGGCCTGATCGAAAAACACGCAGCATTAGATGACATCATAACAGAAGAAAGCGGCAGACCCCGTCCCGATTTTTTGAAAATCACAGAATTGAAACGCCAGAAACTGAAGCTCAAAGATGAAATTGCTTCGGTGAAGCATTAGAATTCAGTTTTAGACGGGAAATTTAATATCAGAAGGCAAGAGGGCGCTTTGGTGCCCTTTTTCGTACCCGAGCCTTAGCCATAGTGTAACAGACTCAAAAGCAAAACAAATGTTTATGCCTCTGGATCGCTCTCGAGCTGCGTCGGGTCTTTACTCTCTTCACTCTCCGCACTCTCCGCACTCTTTTCATTCTCGGGCGCGGAAGCATGGTCTTCAGAACTCGCAGTCCCGTCACTGACAGTGGCTTGATCCTCCTCCAGGTCGTTGGCATTTCCGGGTCCACCCTCATCGCTCGAGGATGTGAGACCTTCTGGTGCCGGGGAGGCGGGGGCTTCTTCAGCCACAGCCGCGTCTTCGCCGGACGTTGTCTCCTCACCGGGGGCTATCTCGTCGCCAGAAACAGACTTCTCGGAAAGTGCCTCTTGTTCCTCGGGTGCAGCGGTCTCCTGCGGTGCGGCGGTTTCACTCACAGGCGCAGCAGATTTCTTAGCTGCTTTTTTCAGGGCTCGTTTTGCTTCCCGTTCTTCCCGTGCTTTTTGACGTTTGGATGCTATTTGCACGGCATCATCCAATTCAGTTTGACGGGATAATCCAAGAGCCACGGGGTCCTGAGGCGTAATTTTCTGGATGTTCCAATGTGTGCGCTCCCGGAGCGCCATAATGGTCGGTTTGGTGGTGCCAATTAGCCGGCATATTTGAGGATCGCTCAATTCCGGGTGATGGCGAATGAGCCAAGCGATGGCATCCGGCTTGTCCTGGCGTCGGGAAACGGGCGTATAACGGGGGCCTTTTGTTCTGATTTTGGTTGGCACTTCGTCTATGACAATTTCAAGATCGGCCTGTGAATCATTTACACAACGCTCAAGTTCTTCTGCCGTAAGTTGTCCACCGAGCACAGGGTCCAGACCCACGATATTTTGACCTACAGTCTCATCGGCAATCGCCTGAACCTCGAGTTCATGCAGCGAGCAAAAAACAGCTATTTGCCGAAAGGTCAATGCCGTGCTTTCCACCAACCATACTGCGGTGGCCATGGGCATCAGGGGTTTGGTCATCAAAAGTCTCCTCTTCTCATAACAATCGCATCCAAATA
>JACZYI010000161.1 GCA_022571175.1 Pseudomonadota bacterium | reverse complement strand
GCACCCGAAGCCAGCCGGCCAGCACCATCGCTGATAATCACCAATTCGCGCTTTTGGCCGACCGGCATAAGGGTCATGGCAACGGTGCCCCCCTCGGGCATGATGCCGGTCATGGTGGCCTGTTCCCAATAGTCGCCCGAATTTTCACCTTCTGCGACCAGATCACGGATCACGATGCCATTCAGGGCCTGCACCTCTGTGGCCTCAATGGTAAAGGCGATGGGCGGTGTGGTTGAGTCACCTCCGGGCTCGGTCAGCGCCAGCAAATAAGGTGTTGCGTCCATCCTGTTGGCCTGGATTCCAATATGCAGCAAACCCGGCCCCACCCGATCGATATTCAGGGCCATGTCATGACCGGCCGTAATCAGCGTCGGGATGCGCCCTTGAATGAGCGCGCCCGTGGCCCGGTCAAATTCGAACGACCCCTCGATCACCACCGAACCCGACTGCAACATAAAGACCGGAATCAGAAATTTATCCGCCTGCCATTCAAGTTCAAAAACAGCCATGCCGGGTGAACCGGGTCGCTTTTCCCAGATCAGTTTTTCTGCACTGATGCCAGCGTTGGTAAAATCAACTGTGCCCGAACCCGAGACCAACTGAAGGTTTTTCCCCAGCAGCACCATCTCGGTCTCGACCCGCCCGCTCACATGGGGAAGCGCAGGCACACCGAAGCGGGCTAAATCAGCGCCACTCAGCGAACCGCTCAGCTCAAAGCGGCTGGATAAATCTGCCGTCTCCCTCAGTCCGAACTGCTCGGTCCACTCCAGGTCAAACAGAGCGCCTTTCAATCTCACACTGCCCACTGCTTTCAGGCTCTGCCGATCCACCGTGAGCCTGAGCGCACCGTGGCTCAAACCTCCATCCTTGAACAGTCCCGGAACGGATACATCCTGGGTGATCGCCGTTACATTCACCGCCACATCCGCCATGGATGTGCCGCTGCGCACGGGGAAATCCAGTTTGGCCATTGTCACCACATTACCGAAAATCGGGTTGGCTGAAAGGTCAAAGGATTGGGTTAGGTTCAAAGGATCCTGATTGATGAAATTCAGCAATTCCGGCACGGTGGAAACAAATTCAATAGTGGCGTGGCCCATTTGCTGACCCTTGAGACTCAGATCGGAAATCTGAAAGCTTGAAGGGGCGAGCATCATGCCATCCACCTGGCCACCACTGATCCGAATATCCAGGGCAGCGGGTGTCACACGACCATCACCAGCGACCCCGGTGACGGGCGGCAGCGGGCGGAGGTAATGAGCGGTGGCATTGGAAAATTCAAAATCGATACTGAAGACGCTCTCGGGCAAAGGTTTTTTACCCCAGTCCGCGGGCCGGATGGAGACCTCAAATCGTGCCTCCTCAATCTCAGTCTCGGCCATATGTCGATCAATCCATAGATGGCCTTTCCTGGCCGCTTTGGGTGGCCAATAGAGCAAAATCCGGCGCAGGGACATTTTCCCGAGAGTGGCAGAAATCCGGACCGCTGGTTTGGAAAAATCACCGCTAAAGTCCAGGGTCGCCTTGCCCGCCAGATCAGCACCATTCAAATCCGCTAAAAATGAATCGACCCTGAGCATGCGGGTCTGAACATTATAATCACCCCGCAGTTCCAGGGCGCGAAGCTCGGGAGGAGCCGGGTAAATGTCCGGCAAATGCACGTCTCCCGCCCCTGCCCTCAAATCGAATATAATGCGGTTCAGGCCGTCATTGCCAGCATGGCTAACTCTGTGACTGACTTCCACATCTCCCGAGAGCGGCATGTTCAAAGCCAAAAACAGACCGGAGAGGCCCACATCCCTTGCCAATAGCGCCGGGTTCAAACCATCGAGGAATATCTTCAGCACACCATCGCCACCCGCCCCCTCTTCACCCGCACTCAGGTAGCTTTCCAGGCGAAAATTTGACTCTGTTCCGGCTGCAATCAAGCGGGCCGCAATCACCAGAGTTTGTCCCGAAGGGCCTCTGTCATATGACATCTCGGCACCGGGCAGTTGCCAGCGTATATTGCTGCCAACCTCCAGAAGCTCAAAATCCGCGTCCTGAATACGCACTTCTTCCAGCGTGCCAAGCAGACCCTGACCGTCTGGACTTGCCAGAAGCCTTGACAGCAAATCACCCACATTTATCTCTTGCTTGCCAGTCTCGGGGTCTGCCCGGTCGTCCACCAACAGGCTTGCCGCACTGCCTCCCCGAATAAGCTGTTGCAGATTGTTTTCGAAGGCCGTGGCGGACCAGCAAAGGGTCATCCTGGCCCCGACCAGATCCACCCGTTTGGCTACCAACTCAAACCGCCAGAATGTCTGGTCGGAAAAAGCAATACGAATTTCCGGCAAGCTCACATCAAGCGAACCATCGGCGGCCCGGATGGTGGCATTGAGCACTCTCAAATCAACAGTATTCCGGTCGCGCGACCACGCCAGGCTTGGCTCTTGATAGCTTATGGCCAGCCCGGGGAAGGCTTTGGCCAAATTGGATTCAATAATCGGGTCCAGAAAAGCAATGGACATAGGCCCCGCAGCAAGACGTAAAACTACAAGGCCGACTGCAATAATCACAACCGCAGCCGTTATTCCGGCTATGCGCAGCAGCTTCATTAATTCTGCCACTTTCCTAATCTGGGTCTGGCCCCCCTTGACCCTTTTGAAACACTCGCGCAGTGTCCAATTTGATCTTGTCACCAATAAGGCATGCCTATGTCATTCTGGCAACCAGAGACCGCGCCCAACGCACATTCACCAGCCCGTGCCGATGAGGCGATTGAGACCCTAAAGGCCCTCGCCAAAGAAGGCAACGCCGCGCGTGGAACAACCTTGATCGCGATGCTAGCCGATTCTGATATCCTGGCATTGCTTCAGGGGGCCGCAGGAAACAGTCCGTTTCTGGCGCAGTTGATAAAAAAACATCCGGATTTTCTGACCCGAATCTTCACGCTTGGGCCAGATGCGGTGCGAGATGATTTGCTGGCCAGTCTCGAACAAAATGAGGAAAGGCAAAACCGCAAGGAGCTGATGGCCGAACTGAGGAATGCGCGAGCACGGATGGCCCTGCTCGTGGCTCTGGCCGACCTCGGGGGCGCGTGGCGCTTGAAAGAGGTTACCGCCGCGCTATCTGCTTTTGCCGATATTGCGGTCACCAAAGCGGTTGATTATCTGTTTGGGGAACTGGTTACCAGCGGCGAGATTTTGCCCAAAAAAAAGACCCGGAAGAAGAGCCGGAAAAACAGACTTACTTCGGCGGCATCCTCGGGTTTTTTTGTGCTGGCTTTGGGTAAGCTCGGCGGACGCGAACTGAACTATTCCAGCGATATTGACCTCATCATATTATTTGATCCGGACCGCGTCAGCTATCATGGCAAACGCAGCCTCTCGGAAGCCTTTGTGCGGCTGGTGCAGGATTTGGTGCATGTGCTGAATGACCACACGTCCGAGGGATACGTCTTTCGGGTGGATTTGCGGCTCAGGCCCGACCCCGGCTCCATGCCGCTTGCCATCAAAACCGAGGCGGCACTGGCCTACTATCAGACGGTGGGACAAAACTGGGAACGGGCTGCCTTGATAAAAGCGCGCTATGTGGCCGGAGATCAGATTTCTGCAGCCGAATTCCTGCACCGGCTGGAACCCTTTATCTGGAGGAGAAGTCTGGATTTTGCCGCGATTGAGGATATCCACACCATGCGCAATCGGGTGCATGATCATTTCGGCCACAGCAGCACCCGTTGCCTTGGGCATAATGTAAAGCTTGGTCCCGGCGGTATCCGCGAAATTGAATTTATGGCACAGGTGGAACAAATGGTCTCGGGTGGCCGCGAGCAACGGCTCCGGGTTTTGGCCACTCTGGACGCACTGGAGGTCGCATCCACACTCGGCCGCCTGAGCAAAGAAGCCCATCGGGCTCTGGCATCAGCCTATGAATTTTTTCGCATGGTGGAACACCGCTTGCAGATGGTAAATGACGAGCAGACCCAGACCATGCCCAACACTATCTCCGATCTGACACAAATTGCGAACTTTGCCGGTTATGGCGATCCGGCGGAGTTCCTGAGCGAGTATGAACGCCATGTGGCGCTTGTGCGCGACCATTATTCCGAGCTGCTAGGCGCTTTCGGTGCGGCTGAAGACGCGGCCCCTATGGGTGAGGCCCTGGCAACCTATTTGAGCGAACTGGGCTTTGAGGACGGCAAGTCCAGCGCCAGCATCATCGGCCTTTGGCGCCGCGGGCAATATCGCGCGCTCCGTACCGATCGTTCCCGGCGATTGCTGGAGGCCTGGTTACTGGATTTGCTCGAAGCTTTTTCCGCCACCTCCAACCCCTCAAAGGCACTCGCTCGCTTTGACAGCTTTCTTTCGAAATTACCCTCAGGGGTTCAGCTTTTTTCGCTGTTTGAAGCCAACCATTGGCTGTTTCACTTGATCGCAAAAATCATGGGCAGTGCGCCTAGCCTGGCCGATCATTTGGCACGAAGACCGCAAACCCTTGATATTGTTCTCGACCCGGGCTTTTTTGCCGCCGCGCCTGACCATGAAACCCTGAAACAGGAACTCACAAACCTGCTGGCACGCGCGGGTGACTATGAAGATGTGCTGAATGCACCCGACGCTGGGCCAG
>JACZYI010000160.1 GCA_022571175.1 Pseudomonadota bacterium | reverse complement strand
CGCATAATAACGCGCTTTAGCGGATGAAGCGCCCGCATGGCAAGCAGATTAGCGAACCAGCCCGGCAACGTGGAGTAGAATAATTCAACCCATATAGTTACCAAAAATTAACCTTCTGTTGAGGGTTTGGTCCTAACCTATGGTGACGGCGCTCCATGCATGGTACGCCACAAGGTTTTAGGAATTTGTTATGGCGAATTCGGGCGCCAAGGGATTTGTAGTGCATCAAAACTTCGGTCAGGAACAGTCTGTTTCCCCGACCGGTTTATCTCTGGCACTAAGCTCTGTGCCCGGTCTGTTTGCCCTGGCCATAGACAAGGATGATACCATCCTTGAGGCAACCGAGTCCGCCCGCGAACACTTTGCGCTGGGCAAGAATGACGGGCTGCGTCACTTGATTGAGTCCTGCCGAAGCGATGGCCGGGCAGAATTGGCCACCGCCATTTCCAAAGCGCGATCCGAACCCGGTACGGCGGTATCCTTTGATTGTCAACTGGGTGTCGGCCTGGCAAATATTCGCTATTTGTCCGGACAGGCTTTTCAGGAATTGGCCGAGGAAGGTGCCCCCGGAAGGTTGTTGATATCGGGCATGGATATGACGGAAGAAAGAGCACCAAGAATTCATTATGAGCAAGTGCTCGATGGCTCGGTCCAGGGCGTATTGGTGCTTGATAAACTTGACGCACTTTACAGCAATCAGGTGCTGCTGGATATTATCGGCCTGGAAAGCCTGGCAGATATTCAAGAGGTGGAGTCATGCCTCGATTTTGTCCACCCCGATGACCGGGACCGTATCGCCAGTTACAACCGCGCCCGACTGGCCGGCGATGAGGCACCCACACGATATGATATGCGCTTGATTCATAAGGATGGTCACACGGTTTGGGTCGACAGCCTTGTGACCATGATCGAGTGGGATGGTGCGCCAGCCGTCCTGTTAGCGCTGCAGGATATTAGCGGCGAGGTAAAAGCCAAAGCTGAAAAAGAAAAATCAGAAAATATTCTGGAACATGTTTTTGATTTAAGCCCTGATGGCATGGTCCTGACCAAGCTCTCTGATGGCCGCTTCATGGACGCAAATCAGGCCTTTGTGGAGCTCACCGGTCGGGAACGGTCGGATATTATCGGCAAGACCGGCGAGGAACTGGGCATATACGACAGCCTCTCAGACCGGAATAGAATAAAGGAGCTCCTGGAACGGGACAATGTAGTCCGCAATCTGCACTTGGTTGGGCGACGATCTGACGGGTCTACCTCCCACGTATCAATTTCTGTGGCAAAAACCACCCTGGACGATGAAGACTATCTGATCACGATCGTTCGCGATATCAACGACACCAAGCGGGCGGAAGAAGATTTACGTGAGAGTGAGGAAGCCGCCATTTTGGCCAACCGTTCGAAATCGGACTTCCTGGCCAATATGAGTCACGAGCTGCGTACCCCCTTGAATGCCATTCTGGGCTTTTCCGAACTTATCCGGGACGGGCTGGAAAGATCAAAAGGAGATGAACGCCTGTGTGAATATGCCAGCGATATACACACTTCCGGCCATCATTTACTGGATATCATAAATGATATTCTCGACCTCTCACGTATTGAAGCTGGCAAAATGGACTTTTCAGAAAGTCGTATTGATGCTCAGGAAGTGATGGAACAATGCCTGAGGCTGAGCAAAAACCGGGTGGGGGATGTTGGCCTCAAAATCACGATAAAATGTGACCAGCCCATATTATTTTATGCGGACAAACGGCGGATCAAGCAGATCATCATCAATCTCCTCTCCAACGCGGTCAAATTTACCCCCGCTGGTGGCGCCATCGAGATCGGGGCAGAGGCCAGCCCGGAAGTTGGCATAACACTTTATGTGAAAGATTCCGGATGCGGCATGTGCGAGAAGGACATCCTGAGCGCTCTGGAGCCCTTCGGTCAGGTGGGCTCTCCCCTGACGCGGCGCAATGATGGCGTGGGGCTCGGCCTTCCCCTCGTGAAAGCTCTGGTGGAACTTCATGACGGTAAACTTACAGTCGAGAGCGACCTGGGGGAAGGCACCAAGGTCTCTGTGATCCTGCCCTATGAGCGATTGACGGGTTAGCGCCTACTGCTCGCCTTCAGCACTTTCCTCTGTGTTGCCATCAGCGACCGTCTCCGCCATCAAGTCAGCAACTACAATGGCACGCAAAATCATGTCTCTCTCGGAGGTGGCAACCACACCATTATTGGCGCGCGAGCCTTTCTGGATTGAATCCACATATTCCATGCCCTGAACCACCCGGCCCCAGACCGTATATTCCTCATCGAGATTAGGAGCATCGTCAAACATGATAAAAAACTGGCTGTCAGCAGAATCAGGGTTGGATGAGCGCGCGGTTGAAACGATGCCGCGGCGATGTTTCTCGGTGCTGAATTCCGCCTTGATATTTTGCCCGGAACCGCCCGAACCGGTACCGGTGGGGTCACCCGTCTGGGCCATAAAACCATCAATCACCCGGTGAAAGACAATGCCATCATAAAAGCCGCTGCGTGCCAACTGTTTGAAGCGCGCCACATGATTGGGGGCCAGGTCCGGCAACATTTCAATCACCACCGTGCCACCGGTGGAAAGCTCAAGCACCAGCGTATTTTCGGGATCGAGGTCATTTTTGAAATCAAGCGTCTGAATGGCGTCTTCTGCCGTAACTTTTAATTCTACCGTCATGGGACTGTGGTCTCCTTTATCTGCGACCCAGAGCGCAACCATGATCACCAGAAAAGCGACAAGGATCGCTATGGGCAAACCCATCTTCATACAATTATCCTCGTTTTTATCGCGGCTCCTGAGGGAACAGCATTTTACTTTTTCGAGCCTATTTTGGCTTTGACTTCTGCCATGATTTGGCTTGGCACAAAAGCGGAAATATCCCCGTCATAGGTGGCAATTTCCTTGACCAGCCGGGATGCAATCGGTTGCAGTTTAACATCTGCCATCAGAAAGACCGTTTCCACATCCGGGTTAAGGGAAGCATTCATGCCCGCCATCTGAAATTCATATTCAAAATCCGAGACCGCACGCAGGCCCCTTATAATCATATCAGCACCAATTCGCTCGGCAAACTGCATCAGTAATTCGTCAAATGCCCTGACCTCAACCTGGGTGCCACTGGCCTTGGCCAGTTCTGCAGTTTCACGTTCAACTTGCTTCACCCGTTCTTCCAGCGTGAACATAGGTGCTTTTGAGGGATTGGTAGCAATACCAATCACCATCCGGTCAACCAGCTTCAGCCCCCGGCGCACAATATCCAGATGGCCGTAGGTGACGGGATCAAAGGTTCCCGGATATAAGCCCACACGTTCGTTCATTTCATTTTCCCATATAATCGCCAGATCGGGATAATCGCAGAATCGGGCTGAGACTTGCCAAAAAACACGGACTTTTACAAGATAATACGGAATTTTGTAGAAAAAAGGGCTGGCAGCATAAAATGCCCGGCCACTTCCGCTATTCCTCGCAAGACCCGTTATAAGCGGCAGTAAATCCGCGGAGAGAAAGGCTGTGGCTATGCCAGCCGTTGCCGTCATTCACCTGGATTGTCATTCCGTCACCTGAAAGGAGAAAATCTTCGATCTCACCCTCGTTCCAAAATTGACAGCCGTTATGCCCACAGTCATCAAATTCGAAACGATTGTTGTTATCAATTGTCACCACGGCCCCATAAAGGATTATGGGGATTCCGCCGGAGTCAAATTTTATCAAACGCGCAACCGCCCAGACCATGTCAAAATAAAACTCGTAAGAGCCCGAACCGGATATTGTGAAGTCCTGGTACACATAACAGGACTGGTCATCGCAATAGGATCTCCATTCGCCTGCATCCTGGGCGCGGGATGCGCTCGCGGGAACCAGAGATATCAGGGCAAGGACTGCAAGCAAAATCAACGGCAAAAAACGGTTCATTTCTATTTTCCTAACCAAGTTCGTTTTCTTTCCAATCAGTCGTAAGATCGTAGCTCTGCATCGTGATACCCATCCAGTGAAACTGTTAGGTCGTGCCATTGGGCACCGTTATAAACTTCAATCGTCATGAAACTTCCAGACCGCATGGCGTCAAGCATTTCCCCGTCCTCAAAAGTAATGTAGCAGCCCAACCTCTCCCAAAAGTCCTGACCGTCGTCACAAACGTCAAATTCAAAATATGGACCTTGGTCAATGCTGACGCGTGCCCCATAAAGCGCTAGATATCTGCCAGTGGGGCTCAATTTCCAGATAGCTGAACCCAACATCCAATCGCTGCCCCAAGCATAATCACCGGAGCCCGCCACATAGAAATGATTACTGACGTAGCACCACTCGGGGTCGTCTTCAAAACACTCGATACCCCAACCAGTGTCCTGAGCACGGGGGGCTGCTGTCGTGAAAAGCGACATGAGCCCAAAGATCGCCAGAAATAGCAACAAACGCTTCATGGGGATTCTCCCAATCCGGTCAGATTATGGGTGAAATATAGACCGAGGTTTGTCGATTGAACAGGGAGCGACCGGATGGGGCCGAAATCAGGATTTATCGTCTTTGCTGGTCTCGTCTTCCTCGGCATCATCGGTGCGCTGGTGGCGTTGCCTTCCGGCGGGTCAGCCTC
>JACZYI010000159.1 GCA_022571175.1 Pseudomonadota bacterium | reverse complement strand
TTCTGCGCAGGCGCCGACTTGCAATGGATGAAGCAGGCAGCGTGCTATTCTGCCAAGGATAATCAGGCAGACGCCATGCGTTTATCCAATATGCTCAACCGGCTAAACAATTTGCCCATACCGGTGATAGCCCGGGTGACGGGTGCGGCCAGGGGCGGCGGTGTGGGTCTGGTGGCCTGTGCCGATATTGCCATTGCCTCGACTGGTGCCACCTTCGCTTTCAGCGAAGTTCGGCTTGGTTTGACACCAGCTACCATTTCGCCCTTTGTCATATCCGCCATCGGTCCGCGCGCCGCCCGGAGATATATGTTGACCGGTGAACGCGTTGGCGAAGAGGAAGCCTATCGCATTGGCCTTGTGCATGGTGTGGCAGACTCGGACAACGCGCTTGATGACCTGATCAAGGCGATTGTTTTTGATCTGCAATCAGGCGGCCCGGGAGCTATCGCCACCACCAAATCCCTTATTCAGAATGTGGCCGGGCAAGCGATCACTGAAGAACTACGTCAGATGACGGCCAGGATAATTGCCGAGCGGCGGGCCAGCAACGAGGGCAAGGATGGTATCTCCGCCTTTCTGGACCGGACAAATCCTCCCTGGCGGAGAAAATAAAATTGGCAGATATCTTTCCCATTCAACGCCTGCTTATCGCCAACCGTGGTGAGATTGCCTGTCGCATTATGCGAACGGCCAAAGCCATGGGCATGCACATCATTGCGGTTTATTCCGAGGCTGATGCCGGAGCTCTGCATGTGGAACTCGCCGATGAGGCCTATCTGATCGGCCCGGCTGAAGCCACCAAGAGCTATCTGAACCAGGCCCGCATTCTCTCTGTGGCCAAAAAAGCAAGGGCCGATGCCATTCACCCCGGGTATGGGTTTTTGGCTGAAAATGCCGAGTTTGCGGAAGCTGTTCAGAAAAATGGTATTGTTTTTGTGGGCCCCAACGCCAATGCCATTCGCGCCATGGGTTTTAAGGACGAGGCCAAGATCCTGATGGAGGGGGCGGGCGTTCCGGTGGTTCCCGGTTATCATGGGGAAGATCAAAACCAGATCACGCTGCATTCAGCCGCCAATAATATTGGCTATCCGGTTCTGATCAAGGCAGTGGCGGGTGGTGGCGGCAAGGGCATGAGAAAAGTAGAGACCGAGGGAGATTTTATTGAAGCCCTTGAATCCTGCCGCCGGGAAGCGCTGTCTTCATTTGGGGATGACCGTGTACTGGTCGAAAAATATATCGCCCACCCGCGCCATATCGAAATTCAGGTTTTTGCCGATACTCACGGCAATGTCGTCCATCTGTTTGAGCGCGATTGTTCGGTGCAAAGACGGCACCAAAAAATTATTGAAGAAGCCCCGGCCCCCGGAATGACGGAGAAATTGCGTGCTGCCATGGGCCAGGCCGCGGTGGAAGCGGTGCAAACCATCACTTATTCGGGGGCTGGCACGGTCGAGTTTATTGTTGATGCCTCAAAAGGTCTCGGAAATGCACCCTTTTATTTTATGGAAATGAATACCCGCCTTCAGGTGGAACATCCGGTTACAGAGGAAATAACCGGACAGGATTTGGTGGAATGGCAACTTCGTGTGGCCGCTGGTGAGCCCCTGCCCCTTGCTCAAAAAGACATTTCCATAAGTGGTCATGCCCTTGAAGTCAGGCTTTATGCGGAAGACCCGGCCAACGAGTTCCTGCCAGCGAATGGCACGCTTACCTGCTTCAGATCACCCGAACATAATGATTTTCGTCTGGAAACGGGTGTGCTCGAAGGCGATCAGGTCTCCATTTTTTATGATCCCATGATTGCCAAACTGGTCACCTGTGGCTCAACACGCAAAGAGGCTATTGAGCGCATGGGTCGTTTCCTCTCTCATACGCGGATCGCAGGTGTGCAAACAAATGCAGAGTTTTTACTGGCGGTGTTGAATGAGCCCGATTTCAAAAAAGGTCAGCTCACCACGCACTTTATCGATCAGCACCGAGAGAGCCTGCTGGATGGCCTGGGCAGAGCCACGGATGAGGACGCAAGATTGGCGGCACTGGCTCTACTTCTCGACCGCAAGAGGCTTGAAAATATCAATCGGGATAAATCGAGTGACCCTGCCTCACCCTGGCATGACAGCTCTCACTGGCGCATGAATTTTATCGCGCCGGAAACCATTGAATTGCTGTTGGGTGATCAACAATTCAGGGTCCGGGTTGTCACAAAATCAGAATCATTTGAAATTCTGGCAGAGGGCAAAATCCTGATGGCCCATGGCACTCTGGAAGGCGGAGACGATCCGGATGAGGCAGATGAACTGGTCGCGCAGATTGATGGGGTGGAATATTCCGCCACCACACTCATCAGGGATGAAGCAATCACGCTCATGCACCGGAGCCGCTCCTTACATTTCCGTCGCCTCTCTGAGGTTGGTGAAGAGGATGATGAAGCCGAAGGGCCAGGCCATGTGATGGCCCCCATGCCCGGCAAAATTCTGGAGGTCAGGGTCAAGACAGGGGACCAGGTAAGCAAGGACCAAAGCTTGGTCATCATGGAAGCCATGAAGATGGAATATACCCTGAAAGCCCCACGTTCGGGCGTGATTGAGCGGGTTAATGTCAAGCCCGGTGAGCAGGTCAAGGATGCGGCTGAACTGCTGGTGATATCCGAGACATAAAATTTGCGAGCGCTGAGAAAGCAAGACCAGAAAGGATCAGATGATGACTGCAAATGTGCCAACGCTGAATTTTGAGCTGGGCGAGACCATTGATATGCTCCGGGACTCAGTGGCCAGTTTTGCTGCCAAGGAAATAGCTCCGAGAGCAGCAGAGATTGATGAGAATAACAAATTTCCATCTGATCTCTGGGAGAAAATGGGCGCCCTGGGCATTCTTGGCATCACCGCTCCGGAAGAATATGGTGGTTCCGGTATGGGCTATCTGGCCCATCTGGTGGCGATGGAAGAAATTTCACGGGGCTCGGCTTCAATCGGACTTTCCTATGGTGCCCATTCCAATTTAACCGTCAATCAAATCGTCCGTCACGGCACGCCCGGGCAGAAGGAGAAATATCTGCCCAGGCTCATTACTGGCGAACACGCAGGCGCCTTGGCCATGAGCGAATCTGGCGCAGGATCGGATGTTGTGAGCATGCGCCTCAAGGCCGAAAAGCGGAACGACCAGTTTATTCTCAACGGTACTAAAATGTGGATCACCAACGGTCCTGACGCTGACGTGCTGGTGGTCTACGCCAAGACCGACCCGGATGCCGGCCCGAAAGGCATTACCGCTTTCCTGATCGAGAAGGAGATGGCCGGTTTTTCCACCGCGCAGAAACTAGACAAACTGGGCATGCGCGGGTCCAACACTTGCGAACTGGTATTCGAGGAGTGCGAAGTGCCTTATGAAAATATTCTGGGCGAGGAAAACCGCGGAGTTGCGGTCCTGATGAGCGGCCTGGATTATGAGCGCGTGGTACTCTCGGGCGGACCGCTCGGTATCATGGCTGCCGCCATGGATGTGGTCACACCCTACATCCATGAGCGGGAACAATTCGGAAAACCGATCGGCACGTTTCAACTGATGCAGGGCAAAATCGCCGATATGTACACCACCTGGAACGCCTGCCGGGCTTATTGTTACGCAGTAGCCAAAGCGTGCGATCGGGGTGAGACCACCCGGAAAGATTCTGCCGGCTGCATTCTTTATGCTGCGGAAAAAGCGACCTGGCTGGCGGGTCAGGCCATACAAACCCTTGGCGGTAATGGGTATATCAACGAATATTCCACCGGACGACTGTGGCGCGATGCCAAGCTCTATGAAATTGGTGCTGGCACCAGCGAAATCCGGCGTATGTTGATCGGACGGGAATATTTCGAAGAAACTGCGTAATATTTTATGAAGGGGAAAAGTAATGAGCCGGCTTTTTAGGGCAACGATAGCTGCAGGCCTGGCATTTCTGTTGGCACTGAGCGCCAGCGCCAAGGACGACAAGATCAGAATTTACATCTCGGCCGATATGGAGGGCATAACCGCATCGGTCACGGCAGAGCAGCTTGGACCATCGGGTTTTGAATATGAGCGCTTTCGCCAAATTATGACCGATGAAGTATTGGCTGCTATCGCCGGAGCCCGCGCCGGTGGGGCCGATGAGATTGTGGTCTCGGATTCCCACGGTAATATGCAAAATATTCTGGTGGAAAAAATGCCCGACGATGTTCTTCTCATCCGTGGCCCCGGCAGGCCGCTTTCCATGATGGAAGGCATACAGCAGGGTGAATTTGATGGCGTTATCTTTATTGGCTATCATTCAAGCGCCTCGAATATGGAGGGTGTCCGTGCCCATACCATGTCCTCTGCACGCCTCTCTGAGTTGAAGCTGAATGGAGTTCCAGCCACCGAAGGCCTTTGGAATGCAGCCATTGCCGGGGATTATGGTGTGCCGGTTATTATGATTTCAGGTGATGATGCGGCCACCTCAGAAGTCAGGGACATTGTGGGTGACATGGAAATGGCAGTGGTCAAGCAGGCCATAGGTTTTCATTCGGCCAAAACCATGACGCCTGCAGCCGGTCAGGCGCTTATCCGGGAAAAGGCACAGGCTGCGGTCGAGCGTCTCGGTGATTTCAGGC
>JACZYI010000158.1 GCA_022571175.1 Pseudomonadota bacterium | reverse complement strand
ATGATTCGACTGGATGTGAAGTGGAAGACTGCCGTTCCCTGCTGGTTGGTGCGAGTCACTTGAATTTCGCCGGTCGAGGTTCCTGCTTCGATCAGAAAATGGTCATTGTCCTGGGTGCCGAGGAGTTCCTGCACTGTTTCCGTGGCGAGCGAGAATTCGGAAGTGTTGCCGCCGGGATCGGTCGCGGTGGCGGTGATGATCTGTCCTCCGACGGTTGGTACATTGAGTGTTCTGACGAAGGAGACGTTGCCTGTCGGGTCCGTCGTGACTTCGAATGACGCCAAGTAAATCTCGCCTTCCCCGTCGCCGGACGTGTTGGCGTACAGGTCGATCGTAAAGGTCGTGCTCGGCGTGCTGTTCAAGCTGCCAAGGACGTGCGTCGTCGCACCGGCGACCGTAGAGAACACCGGAAAGTTCTGCAGATTGTTCGGCCCGGTGTCGACGTCGCCGAGATCGTTGGGAGTGACACCGTCTCCGCCGAGGTCGATTCCGAGCCCGGCGTTGGAATGGATCGAGTTGACGCGGATTGAATTGCCGACGCTGCCGAGGTCCGAGATCGAAACCCCTGCCGCCGCATTGAAGGCGATTGTGTTGGCCAAAGCGATCGAGCCGCCTATTTGATTCGACGCGGCGTTCAAACTGATGAGCACCCCTTCCACGCCATTGCCCAAATCCAACGTGCCGGTGACGTCGGTGCCGATGTAGTTTCCGGCAATGACGTTATCTTCAGTCCCGACGCCGGCAATCCGAACACCGGCGAGACCATTCCCTGAGATGACGTTTCGTTCGGCAGCGTCGTTGACGCCATCGCCGTTGGTACCGACCAGGTTCGACTTGGTGCCACCGCCAAAAAAAGGCTCAGGATTATGCGCGAGAGCAATGATGGTTTTTTGATTGCGGAAGAGGATTTGAAACTCCGGGGATCAGGAGAGCTTTTGGGCACACGCCAGTCCGGGTTTCCAGACTTTCGACTGGTTGATCTGGAACTTCACGACGATTTACTGGTGACCGCCAGCGACGATGCCCGCCTTATCATTGCCACCGATGCCAAGCTCGAGAGCGAGCGCGGGAAAAACTTGCGCCTGTTGCTCTATCTTTTCGAGCGGGATGCGGCTGTGCAGTTTTTGAAATCAGGGTAAGAGCGATTTTTCAAAAATGGCATAAGTCTTGTAGACCACAGACTCGATGCGGCTGATGATATTCCGCATGCCCATATTATCCTCCAATATCCAGGAAAGCTCACCGCGTTGCAGATTTCTTTTCAAGGCAGCAAGGCGCACATCCTCAATCATATGAAGCGCCAGGGCGGCACCCACAGGTGTTTTTTGATGTTCGGGCAGGATGCCCATCAGGGGCACACGCATCCCTTCAATGTCATTCATCTTAAGTCGCCAGAGAAATTTTGCCCAGCCAAAGGGCAATAATTTTCCGTCCAGATCGCCAATCATGCCATTGATGTCGGGCAGTGCAATCATGAAAGCCACCGGTTTATCATCATAATATGCGATCCGTCCCCACTCCGCTATCAGCACCTGTTTCATGGACTTGGCCGCATGGAGCGCTTCTTCATCGGTAAAGGGTACAAATCCCCAGTTTCCGGCCCAGGCCTTGTTGAAAATTGAAAAACAGATTTTGAGGTCATGGTCAAAATTTTTCATATCAAGGGGTCGCACATGGAGATGCCTGTTTCTGCGAGCCATATCAACAATGCGCTGAATGCCCGGTGGTAAAGATTCTTGAATATCGATCAGATAGGCGTACATCTCCTTGGCTTTTTCATAACCGTTCACTTCAAACAGCGCGCGATAATAAGAGCGACCATGCCCCATCATAATCATCGGTGGGGTGTCAAAGCCATCAATCAGAAGGCCGCATTCCTCATTAACAGATAAATTGAAAGGCCCCTGAACCTGGGTCATACCCTTATCCCTGAGCCAGTTTTCGGCAGTCTTGAACAACAGAGCCGCTACCGGCTCGTCATTTATGGCCTCAAACATTCCCATCTGGCCAAGCTTTGGATCAATTTCAGAATGGACCAGTTGATCGACTTGAGCGCTGATGCGACCAACCGGCTCACCGTCCCGGTGCGCAATCCAGTATTGGGCTTCGGCGTGTTTGAAATAGGGGTTTTTATCCGCTGAGAGTTTCTCCATGCGCTCCATAACCAGAGGCGTGATGAAGCAGGGATCATCCTGATATAAATGGGGAGCCACATCAATAAACTGACGAAGGCCCTGTTTGTCTTTAACCCGGTGGATGGAAAGACCGTAGCTCACACCCGTGGATCAGGCGTTATTGCGGCGTTCGCGCGGGGTGTCCGGGCCAAGACCACCGGAAGCTTCTGCCACCCAGGGGTAAATCCTGGCTTCGGACTCGGTATAGCCCAGATTATAGACAGTTTCGCTTTTCACCGGGCGGTCTTCGCGGCGATAATAGGTGCCGAACAACTGGTCCCAGCCAAAGTTTGTGATGCCAAAATTACCGTCCTCATCATGGAAATGATGTTCCATATGGCGCAGCTTCATGCGCTTCAGGAATGAATTTTTTGGCTTATAGGAGAGATGCTCGATGCAATGGCAAAATTCATAAAAGCAGGTCATATACATGCCCATGGCAGCCGCAGCCCCGGCTGCGGGCAGGCCACCAAGGGCCCATCCAATGGGAATTGTTATCATAAGAATGGTTGGCATGGTGGTGTAGAGGGCGCCAAATAAAATCTCCAGATCATGAGGATCCTGGTGATGATCATAATGGATGCGCTTCCAGACTTTGGCCGTGAGCTTCCATTTGAACAGGAATTTTCCGTGCAGGATATATCTGTGGAGAACATACCAGATCAGGGGATAGGCAAAGAGCGCAGCGGCCATGGAGTATATTATGGGCGGCCAGCTCTCAAAATAAAGAACCGCCACACTGCCTCCGGCAATTCCGGCAACAATATAAGCCTGAATGGCATAATACTGGAAATAGGCAGCGACCAGCTCCCTCAGGGTCATCTTGTTCAGATAATGTCTTTTTTTCCAGAAGCCAATGCGAGCAATCACGCCGGTTCTCCCATTATCAAATTTCAGATCACAGTATAGCGGATTTCGCCCGGGAGTTAAACGAAGTTCGCAAAATAGGCAAGGGGGCAATTAACCCCGATCTACCAGAAATGCCTCGAAGGGGCGGGGCGCTTACTTGTTTTTGGGCCGCAACCACCGACCAATGCGACCCAGCGCATCGGCGTCTTCGGGCTCCAGTCCCCAGCGGATGAGTACCGAAAGCGCAATGAAGGCCGCGACCGGGGCAATCGCCAGGCGCGCACCTTCCCCTAGTTCCCGGGCAAAATGAATCAGGGAGACCGAGAGCAGAGTAGCAATGACGGTGGTGATAAAGGGACGGATCAGGCTCTTTCGGTAAGGCATCAAATCATAGATAAATATGGTTTCAAGCAGACTGGCATAGGCGGTCACATTCAGTCCGACGGTGGCACCGATGGCAGCCCCGGCGGCCCCCATGGTCGGGGCCAGAAACACCACCAATGTTGCCATGGCTGCGATACCCAAAAGACCATTTATGAGCGGCAGGGTGCGGTGGCCAAGCATTTCAATCATGGCTGCTGCGGGGCCTGAAAATGCTTCCAGTACGCGGCCCAATGCCAGCACCAGAAGCACCGAGGCGGCCGCGTCAAACTCGGAGGTGAAGACGATCAGAAAATCTTTCCTGACCGCCAGTAACATGACCGCAAAGGGAATAATCATGGCCATAATCATGCGCGTGGAAAAAGCGTATATTTCCACCAGGCGGGCGCGGCCCTCGGCACCCTTTTTGGCATTCTGATAGCTGGCAAAGGGGGCGACCACATATTCAAAGCTTTGCCTGAAGACCTGCAAAACGCTGGCTATCCTTCGGCCTACGCCATAAAGTGCCACAGCACTTGCCCCGATGCCCCCGGTCAATAACAGGTTTAGCAAAATAACCGGAAGTTCCGAGTTCAGCCTTTTAATCAGATTAGCCGGAGCCATCAGAAACGCAAAGGAGGCCATTTCCCGTGCCACACGGGATGAGAAGGGAATGGTAATCAGCAGTTTTAGCGAATAAAATTTGGTGACCAGCCGGAGCGCCAGCAGGGCGGCGGTGGCCACCGAGAAAAAATGGGCATAAAAAATGCCAAAGGTGGAAAACCCGAGATAAAAAAAGCTGACGCCGGCAACAATGCGCAAACCCTGCTCATAGAATATCCTGATCCTGATCTCGGGTCCAAATTTTCGTCGCGCTCGCACTGAAGATGTCAGCACTTCCACCATGGTCCAGAACCGGTAAGCAGGCTCTTTCCGTGGCCGGCCTGTCACGAGGGGCCACTCACGATGCAGTCAGTGGACGGGATGTAGACCTCGCGGCACTCGCCAAGCTCGTTCTCGATCACAGCCTCGATCGCGGCCAGTATGGCTCGCCGGAGTGGAGCGCGATCCCGGGAGCGGAGGCTGTAAGGAGGGAGCTCGACGTCGGAGACCGCAGAGTCCAGGCGCCAAAGGCCATGGTGCCAGCGCTGGCCGAGGCACTCGAAACGGTAGCGCTGCGCCCGGGGGCGTGCGGCCCACGTCTCGCCGGCGTAGAAGAAGACGTCGACAGTAAAGCGGTCA
>JACZYI010000157.1 GCA_022571175.1 Pseudomonadota bacterium | reverse complement strand
GACATCTTCATAGACGGTCTTTAACCGCGGAATATAACTTTTTTCAGCCATCAATTACCTCCCCGGAGCGCTTGGCGATCCGGACTTTTTTGCCGTCCTTGGAGAGACCATATCCAATCCGTGTGGGCTTACCGTCCTTGGGGTCTTCAAAGCCCAGGTTCGAGATATGCATAGACATTTCCTTGCTCTGAATACCGCCAGGACCGGACTGACTGGCACGTTCATGCTTTTTCACCATATTAATACCCTGCACAACGGCCCGACGGCTTTTGGTGATAATCTTCAGGATTTCACCACCTCGGCCCTTGTCCTTACCGGTCAAAACAATGACTTTATCGCCCTTTTTCAATTTCATCTTGGGCCTAGACATCACAGTACCTCCGGAGCCAAAGACACAATTTTCATATGTTTTTTGGCTCTCAATTCACGCACGACCGGGCCAAAAATACGGGTTCCAATGGGTTCCATCTGCTTGGTCACCAAAACCGCTGCGTTTCGATCAAACCGAATTGTAGTGCCATCTTTGCGGCGAATATCCTTGCGGGTTCTCACGACCACCGCGATGTGGATGTCGCCCTTTTTCACTTTGCCCCTGGGCATAGCTTCCTTGACACTGACCACAATCAGATCGCCCACTGATGCGGTTTTTCTTTTTGAGCCACCGAGCACTTTGATGCACTGAACACGTTTGGCACCCGAGTTATCGGCAACATCAAGATTTGTCTGCATCTGGATCATCGTTTATTCCAAATTCCTATTCGTCCAAACAGGCGCTAGCTCTGCTCGGCGTCAATTACCCGCCAGCTTTTGGTCTTCGAAAGGGGTCGGCACTCTTCAATCCGGACCTTGTCTCCAACCTTCCATATGTTTGCTTCATCATGGGCGCGGTATTTCTTTGACCGACGCACAATTTTCTGCAATTTGGGGTGTTTGAAACGACGTTCAACAGATACAACTATGGTCTTATCTGCCTTGTCGCTTACCACTACACCTCTCAAAATTCTTTTCGGCATTGTCTCTCTCCACCCTTAGGCTCGGGCCTTTGACGTTTCGGCCAATATGGTTTTAATGCGGGCAATATCGCGGCGCACCTGCTGGACCCGAGCGGTGTTTTCCAACTGCCCCGATGCCTGCTGAAAGCGCAGGTTAAACTGCTCTTTTTTCAACTCAGACAGGCTGGTAGTCAGCTCATCGGGTGTTTTGGCTCTGATATCTGCCGCTTTCATCTCTCAAATTCCTCTTACAAACCCAGCCTGGTCACAAACCGTGTGGCAATCGGCAATTTCGCCGTCGCCCGCTCAAACGCTTCTTTCGCCAGAGGGATGGGCACACCATCCATCTCAAACATGATGCGTCCCGGTTTAACCCGGCAAATCCAGTATTCCGGCGAGCCTTTACCCTTGCCCATTCTGACTTCCGTCGGTTTTTTCGAGACCGGTACATCCGGGAAAATCCTGATCCAGACCTTACCCGACCGCTTGATATGGCGGGTCATGGCACGCCTGGCCGCCTCAATTTGACGCGACGTCAGCCGACCCGGCTCAAGGGCTTTCAAGCCACAAGTCCCGAAATTCAGGGTAAAGCCACCCTTGGCTTTCCCATGAATACGGCCTTTATGGGCCTTTCGGAATTTTGTCTTTTTAGGTTGCAGCATTGCTTTTGCTTTCTAATCCAGTATTCGCTAGCGTTTCGGTCGAAGCTGTGTGGTTCCGGATTGAATATCCTGGGTCCGCTTGTCCTGCGCCATCGGGTCGTGGTCCATAATCTCACCCTTGAAGACCCAAACCTTGATGCCGCAAATTCCATAAGCAGTTTTCGCAATCGCTTCGCCGTAATCAATATCTGCCCGCAAGGTATGCAGGGGCACCCGGCCTTCCCGATACCATTCCATGCGGGCAATCTCGGCGCCACCAAGACGTCCGCCACAATTAATCCGTATGCCCTCTGCCCCAAGCCGCATGGCGCTCTGTACCGCACGCTTCATAGCGCGGCGAAACGATACCCGGCGAACAAGCTGCTGGGAAATACCCTCGGCAATGAGCTTGGCGTCAATTTCCGGCTTTCTGATCTCAACAATATTGAGGCTGACATCAGAACTGCACATGCTACTGAGAAATTTCCTCAGCTTCTCAATATCAGACCCTTTTTTGCCGATAATGACGCCCGGGCGTGCCGAATGAATAGTCACCCTTACCTTTTTCGCCGGACGCTCGATTATCACACGCGAGACCGCAGCCTGAGTCAGGTTTTTCATGATGTATTCCCTGATTTTCAGGTCTTCATGCAAAAACTTGCCGTAATCATCGCCATCGGCATACCACCTGGAATCCCAGGTACGGTTGATGCCCAGTCTAAATCCAATGGGATTTACCTTTTGACCCATTATGCGTTCTCCTCAACTTCACGAACGACGATGCGCAATTTTGCAAAGGGCTTTTTGATCCGTCCCACGCGCCCCCGAGCTCTGGCCCGAAAGCGCTTCATGACAATGGCCTTGCCCACGCTCGCTTCAGCAACCACCAACTGGTCCACATCCAGATTATGATTGTTTTCTGCATTTGCGATTGCCGAATGCAGCAGTTTCTTCACAATTCCGGCCACCCTGCGCTTTGAAAATTCCAGGTCCACCAATGCCTTAGCTACCTTTTTCCCACGAATAGTGGCGGCCACAAGATTGAGTTTCTGAGGCGAACCCCGAACCAGCGTCGCCACTGCCATGGCTTCGTTGTCCTTTAATCGACGTGCTGTTTTGCTCTTGCCCATGGGCTCTATACTCTCTTCGCTTTTTTATCCGCCGTGTGGCCGTGAAAGGTTCGGGTGGGCGAAAATTCGCCCAGCTTGTGCCCAACCATTTCTTCCGTCACATAAACCGGAATAAATTTGCGCCCGTTGTAGACATTGAAAGTCAGCCCCACGAATTGTGGCACAATGGTCGAGCGCCGCGACCAGGTCTTGATCGCTTTTTTATTACTCGAATCCTGCGTGTCTTCTGCCTTCTTGAGAAGGTAGAGATCCACAAACGGGCCTTTCCAGACAGAACGAGCCATCTTTTACCTCTATCGTTTCTTTTTACGTTCATGGCGCGAACGTAAAATATATTTATCGGTCGATTTATTGGACCGCGTTTTCTTCCCCTTGGTCGGCACACCCCATGGAGTCACCGGGTGGCGACCGCCAGAGGTTCTGCCTTCACCACCACCATGCGGGTGATCCACCGGGTTCATGGCAACACCACGAACGCTCGGTCGTTTGCCCAACCAGCGATTTCGACCAGCCTTGGCCAGATTGATATTCTGATTATCAGGGTTGGAGACCGCACCGATGGTTGCCATACATTCAGCCCGGACCGCTCTTTGCTCTCCTGAAGAGAGACGCAGAAGAGCCATGCCCCGGTCACGACCAATCAGTTGGGCATAGGTTCCCGCTGCGCGAATGATCTGACCGCCCTTTTTGGGCTTCAGTTCAATATTATGAATGATGGAGCCAATGGGCATGGATTTTAAAAGCATGGCGTTGCCCGGCTTCACATCAACCTTCTCACCCGCAATAACCTTGTCACCGGCCTCAAGCCTCTGGGGTGCCAAAATATAATTAAGCTCGCCATCTTCATATTTAATAAGAGCGATAAAGGCGGACCGGTTGGGATCATATTCCAGCCGTTCAACCGTGGCCCACATATCCCACCTGCGCCGTTTAAAATCTATTTGGCGATAGGCCTGTTTGTGGCCACCGCCACGGCGGCGCATGGTAATACGACCGGTATTATTACGCCCGCCCTTGGAATGTTTACCCTTCGTCAGGCTTTTGACGGGCTTGCCCTTCCAAAGCTCGGAACGGTCCACCAATACCAGCCCGCGCTGGGATGAGGTCACCGGTTTATATTGCTTCAGTGCCATGACCCTAGACCCCTGTAGTCACATCAATGCTATGACCCTCTTGGAGCGTAACCATAGCTTTTTTCACATCAACTCTCTTGCCCCTGATTCCCCTGAAGCGCTTGATTTTTCCCTTGAGGCGCAGGGTGTTAACGGCCTTGACCTTGACATCAAACAAAGCCTCCACCGCGATTTTAATCTCGGGCTTGGTGGCACTCAGCGCCACCCGGAAGGTGACCTGATTATTTTCTGCGCCCAAGGTCGCCTTCTCGGTAATGACCGGGCTTATAATGATGTCATAATGTTTGAGCGCCGTCATTTGAGCCTCTTTTCGATTGCAGCGATGGCGTCCTTGCTCAAAACCAGCGTGTCACGTTTCAAAATGTCATAAACATTCAAGCCCTGGGTTGGCAGCACATCAACTCTCGGAATGTTCGAAAGCGCTTCTTTGAATTTATCATCAACCTCGGCACCGGCCACAAACAAGGCAGAGGTAAGGCCCATCTTATCAAGTATTTTAACCAGGTTTGCAGTTTTGCCATTCTTGAGTTTCAGATCTTCAACCACCAAAATTTTCTTGTCTGCCAGCTTGGCCGAAAGCGCTGATCTCAATCCCAGCGCCCGGATTTTCTTGGGCAGTTTATAACCATGATCACGGGAAATAGGACCAAAAGCGCGCCCACCACCACGAAAGATATTGACCTTGGTGGTGCCATGGCGGGCGCGGCCTGAGCCTTTTTGACGAGTGATGCGGGTGCCCGTGCCGGTGACATCACTACGGAACTCGACCGCATGGGTTCCGGCGCGGCGCTTGGCCAA
>JACZYI010000156.1 GCA_022571175.1 Pseudomonadota bacterium | reverse complement strand
AAACATCCGGAGTCTCATCCCCCCGGGTGATAAAACCATAGCCTTTCAGGCGGTTAAACCATTTCACATTTCCGTCGATAAAATCGGAGATATCATCCGGATTCAGAAGCTGAAGCGCAGGTGCGACACTGGCACCCGCCACAATTTTTACCGGGCTGGAGGTGGAAAAATCGATCTCTTCAATGGCAATGGCCTGACGACCCTTTGGCCCGTCAACCGTATAACAGGTGACGGTCGCCCCTTCCGGCAGACTGCTATAGCCCACTTCCTTCAAGACAGAAAAATGGATGAGCACATCGCCGTTATCATCATCCGGAACCAGAAAGCCGAAGCCCTTGACATTATCAAACCACTTCACCGGCCCGGTGACACGGGCAGCACCCGCACGGGCAAGAGATTCCTCACTTAAGGCCGTTGGCCGATTCATAACCTTGTCCCTTACAAAACAATTCACACCGGGTTCTAAAACCAGCGCACTAAAAGACACCGGATGCCAACCCGTACCCAACCGCGCCAAGATTATCACAAAACCGTGAAGTTGGTAAAGAAGTGAATCGCATATCCCTGACAGACCGCAGATATTATACTGTCTTGGTATTGTTTATGAAATTTCAAAACAGAAATTGCGCTGATTTAATGCGAATCGGACATTTCACTTTGGATAATGTTCGAATGATGACTGATAATCCCGGCATCATACATTGCCTCAGTGGCAGGTGCCAAGAAATAGTGAATTGCGATCAGACCAGTGAGAGTCATGGTAATTGTATAGGGCAGCGCCATCAACACCATCCGCCCATAGGAAAGCCGGATAAGCGGTGCTAATGCAGAGGTCAGCAAAAAGAGAAAGGCCGCCTGCCCGTTGGGCGTTGCCACCGACGGAATATTGGTGCCGGTGTTAATGGCCACTGCCATCATGTCATAGACATCCCGTGAAATAGCACCGGATGCGAGAGCTGCGTCAATTTCGGAGATATAAACCGTTGCCACAAACACATTATCGGATATGGCCGAGAGCAAGCCGTTGGCCGCATAAAAGGTGGTGATGCGGTTTACGCCATCAAGTGCCAGCACATAATTCGTAACCGGAGCAAAAAGATTCTGGTCGTTGATAACGGCAACGATAGCAAAAAAGACCGCCAGCAAAGCGGTAAACGGCAGGGCTTCCTGAAAAGCTTGGCCAATGCGATGCTCTTCAATAACGCCTGAAAAAGTCGTGGCCAGAACGATCACCGAAAGGCCAATCAAGCCCACTTCGGCCATATGAAACATCAGACCCACCACCAGCCAGAGACCTACCAGCGCCTGAACCACCAGCGCTGCCTTTTCACGAGGAGTGCGCTTCTCATCTTCATAGGTTTCATAATCAAAAATAACCTGCTGGACTTTCGGGGGCAATTTCCCGCCATAACCAAAGGACGCAGTCTTTTCCAGCGCCACCACAGTCAGCAAACCAACCACCAGAACCGGCATGGTCACTGGTGCCATGCGCAGGAAAAATTCAAGAAAATCCCAGTTTGCCCGCGCCGCAATAATGATATTCTGTGGCTCACCCACCAGCGTGGTAACACCACCAAGTGCGGTGCCCACTGCTGCATGCATCATCAGGCCTCTCAGAAATGCGCGAAACTCTATCAGGTCTTCGCGGTTCAGGGGATCAATCTGGTCATCATCCAGATGGTCATGATCCTGGTGAAATTCTTTGCCCGAGGCCACCTTGTGATAGATGGAATAAAACCCGACACCAATGGATATCACCACCGCTATTACCGTCAGGGCATCAAGAAAGGCCGATAATAGGGCTCCCGCCATCGAAAATAAAAGTGCCAGAAGCACTTTGGATCTGACCCGGCACAAAATCTTGGTAAAAATATAAAGCAGTAGATCTTTCATGAAAAAGATGCCTGCCACCATGAAAATCAGCAACAGGATAACCTGCAGCGCTCCCTGGATTTCATGATAAACGGATTCAGGACTGGTCAAGCCCAGCACAACCGCCTGCAGTGCCAGCAATCCGCCCGGTTGAAGGGGGTAACATTTGAGCGCCATGGCCAAGGTAAAAATAAACTGGACGATCAGGATCCAGCCCATGGCATAAGGTCCAGCGATTATCATAACGATCGGATTTAATATCAAAAATCCAACGATTGTGATTTTGTACCATTCGGGCGCATTACCCAGAAAATTACGCACATAAGGATTCGAAAATAAACGCTGCATGAAAAATGCCCCCGCCAGATGAATCAGCCTCAGAAATTTTTGCACCGGACATTATCAGATGCCCGGCCCCGAATTTACTCACAATCTTTTAGTCCGGCGATCCTGCCTTGACAAGAAAAACTGGCGCGGCGTTATAGCCGCTCGAAAAAGACTTGTGCTTGCCCGCAAGCGCGCCTGCTTATATCGTCAGGTCATGGATATTTCAGGTGAACATTTTATTCCGCTTGCCCGAGAGGCTGTTTGGAAAGCGCTCAATGATGAAGCTATATTGAGGGAGGCAATTCCGGGCTGCGAGACCCTCACGCGTTTGGACGAGCGAACCCTGGAAGCGACCGTCAGGATTAAGGTGGGCGTGGTGCGTATACGTCTTAAGGGCCAGGTGGTGCTCTCCGATATTATAGAACCCGAGAGCTATGTCATCACTGGCGGTGGCAAGGGAGCCACGGGATTTGCCAAAGGTTCGGCCCGGGTCACACTCAGGGATCAGGATGACGGCACCCTGTTGAGCTACAAGGTGGATGCTTCGCTCGGTGGAAAACTTGCGCAACTGGGGGCGCGCCTGATGCAGTCTGCCGCCCGCAAGCTGGCCAATGAGTTTTTTGAAACCCTGAGTGCCGCAGCCTCCGGGGAGCAACCTGTATCATCGCCGACCGATGATCGATTGCTCCGGCCCGAAACCGGCACCGCTCCCCCTCCAACAGCGCAACTCTCTGGCCTGTCGCCCTGGATTTGGGGACCGGTTGTGGCCGCCATTTTATTGGCCAGCCTGTACTGGTTTGCAAACTGAGCGTTTCATGACCCACAAGAGCGAATCAAACGGGCAGACGGATGCCATAGAAAAAGCGCTTCAATGGCTGGAAGCAGGTCACAAGGTCGCGCTGGCGTGCGTATTACAAACATGGGGGTCAGCGCCAAGACCCTCAGGCAGCCTAATGGCCATACGCGAAGACGGATTATTTGAAGGGTCTGTCTCGGGCGGTTGCGTGGAAGGCGAAGTCATCACAAGCGCCGAAGACGTGATCGCCTCGGGTTTGCCAAAGACACTCACCTTCGGGGTGGCCAACAACCGAGCCTGGGAGGTTGGATTGGCGTGCGGAGGAGAAATCCGCATATATCTGCACGCCCTCGGCCAGACAGATGAGAGGCTGTTGAAGGATATTCAGCAGGCCCGCCATGACAAAAACCCCGTGGTTCTGGTTCTCGATCTTGCCGGTGGCGATCATCATCAGGTGGCAGGTGAACAAAATGAGAGCCCCCCAACCGCGAGCAAGAGCCTCCGCCTCGATCGGGCTCTTCTGCTGGAAGACGCAAGTCAGACCCTCTTTTATATTCCCTTCAATCCGCCGCTTCGCCTGTTTATCATCGGCGCGGTTCATGTGGCAAAACCGTTGACCAACATGGCCCTGACCGCCGGATTTGATGTGACCGTGATTGACCCCCGGAGCGCCTTTCGGGATGCTGCCGACTTTGGCCGCGCGAGCGTCGATGGCGACTGGCCCGACGAAGCGCTGGCGCGAGCAGGGCTGGATGCCCGAACCGCCCTGGTGACACTGACCCACGACCCCAAGCTGGATGACGCAGGCCTGATCGAAGGCTTGAAAAGCGAGGCTTTTTATATTGGCTGTCTGGGCTCACGCAAAACCCATCACGAGCGCAGGGAGCGTCTGGGTGCGAATGGGGTGAGCGACCATAACCTGGATCGGCTGGATGGTCCTGTCGGGCTTGATATTGGAGCTCGTTCGCCCGAAGAAATTGCTGTGGCCATTTTGGCGGGTATTATTAAATCACTCAGAAAGCCTGCCTGATGAAATTCGGGCCGGTAAAAATTGACGAAGCCGTTGGCACCCTGCTTGCCCATTCCCTCACAGTTGGTAAAAAAATACTCTCAAAAGGGCATGAGCTCACCGCCGCCGATATTGTTGATTTGCACCTAGCTGGTCATGAGACCCTGACGGTTGCCCGGCTTGATAAAAATGACATGGGCGAAGACCAGGCCGCCGAAGCTCTGGCACAGATGATCGCCGGGGAAAATCTTGAAATCCGTGCCGGAACCAGAGGCCGGGCGAACATCTACGCCACCACCGATGGCTTGCTCACCATCGATGTGGAGACTTTGACCACGCTCAACAGCCTGTCGGAGAAAATTTCAGTGGCCACCCTGAATGATTTTGCCTGCGGGCGATCTGGCGGGTTGGTAGCCTCGGTCAAAATCATCCCCTTTGCCCTGCCCAAAAAATTGATTGCTGAAGCACAGGCCCTTTCAAAAGGTGAATCCTTGCTCACCCTCAACCCATTCAGGCCGCTTAGGGCCAGCCTCATTTTGACTTCGCATGACAACAAAAGCAGCAAAGTTGCAGTAAAAAGCGAGACCGTCACCAGGAGACGCCTGGAGGCCATCGGCTCGTCTCTGGCTGATGTGCGCACCACCCGCCACGAAATCGCCAGCCTCGCAACCGCTCTTTCTCGGGAGGCCGAAGGCGCGAGCGATATTATTTTGATTTTAGGGTGCAGCGCCACCTC
>JACZYI010000155.1 GCA_022571175.1 Pseudomonadota bacterium | reverse complement strand
ATGAATCCTGCGGCCAGTGCACACCGTGCCGTGAAGGCACGGGCTGGATGTGGCGGGTGATGGAGCGGCTGGCGGTGGGTAATGCGGAGGTGGCAGAGATTGACCAGTTGCTGGACGTCACCCGGCAGGTTGAGGGCCATACCATCTGCGCACTCGGTGATGCTGCGGCCTGGCCTATTCAGGGATTGATGCGTCATTTCCGGAGCGAAGTGGAAGGCCGCATAGCGGCACGCATTGAGAGAAATAAATCACGCGAAGCGGCAGAATAGGGTGAATAGGGTGAATAGGGTGAAGCGATGATTACACTCACCATTGATGGCAAGGAAGTCACGGTCGAGGACGGCAGTACCGTGATGCAGGCCTGTGAGGTGGCTGGTGTGGAGATTCCGCGTTTCTGTTATCACGAGCGGCTCTCGATTGCGGGCAATTGCCGCATGTGCCTGGTGGAGCAGGAAAAAGCCACGAAACCCATAGCGAGCTGTGCCATGCCTGCGGGTGAGGGCATGGTCATTCATACCTTGTCCGAAAGTGTGAAGCGCGCGCGGGAAGGAGTGATGGAGTTTCTGCTCATCAATCATCCTCTGGATTGCCCCATTTGCGACCAGGGCGGCGAGTGTGATCTGCAGGATCAGGCCGTGGCCTACGGTCAGGGCATCAGCCGCTATCAGGAAAACAAACGCGCGGTGGATGAAACATATATGGGTCCGCTGATCAAGACTGTCATGACCCGCTGCATCCATTGCACACGCTGTATTCGTTTTGCCGAGGAAGTGGCGGGCGTGCCCGAGCTCGGTGCGCTTGGGCGCGGCGAGCATATGGAAATTACCAGCTATCTTGAAAAGTCGCTGAGCTCGGAACTGTCCGGCAACATCATTGATCTCTGTCCGGTGGGTGCGCTCACCTCAAAGCCCTATGCCTTTGCGGCGCGTTCCTGGGAGCTCACCAATACTGAATCCATCGATGTGATGGATGCGGTGGGCTCTGCTATCCGTATCGACACCAGGGGCAATCAGGTGATGCGGGTTTTGCCGCGCCTGAACGAAGCAGTCAATGAAGAGTGGATTTCTGACAAGACCCGGTTTGCCATCGATGACTTGAATTATGCTCGCCTGGATACCCCCTGGGTCAGGAAGCGCGGAAAATTACAAGCCGCAAGCTGGACACAGGCTTTTGGCGCCATCAAGAAGGCTCTGAAGGGGGTGACGGGCGATGCGCTGGCCGCGATTGTGGGTGATCTACAGGATATGGAATCCATGTTTGCCCTGAAAGACCTGTTCGCCTCGTTGGGCTCAGAGCGGGTGGAATGTCGTCAGGACGGGAGCAAGATCGAGAATGGCTGCCGGGCAGGTACTCTTTTCAATACTGGCATTACCGGCATTGAGGAGGCGGATCTTTTATTGCTGGTGGGCAGCAATCCGCGCCTGGAAGCACCGATTATAAATGCCCGCATCCTGAAAGCCACCCGCCATTTGGGCCTCAGGGTGGCGCGCATTGGCATCCCTTATGATTTGACCTATCCGGTGCAGGAGCTGGGCAATGATGCGGCTCTGCTCGAGGCCCTCCGAGATGGCAAACACGCCTTTTCTGAAGCCTTGAGCGCGGCCAAAAAGCCCATGATGATCCTGGGACAAGCGGCACTTGGGCGCGCCGATGGCGGGGCCATTTTGAAAGCGGCCCATGATATTGCCGAGAAATATGGCCTGGTAATTGGTGAGTGGAATGGCTTCAATATTCTCCATACCGCTGCTTCCCGCGTGGGCGGGCTTGACCTGGGGCTGGTCACAGAGGGTGGCGTAGAGGGCATACTGGAGGATGCCGGGTCCGGAAAATGCAAACTGGTGTTTCTGGCGGGCGCCGATGAATTTGATACCGCCCGGTTAAAGAAAAGCTTTGTCATATATATGGGCAGTCATGGGGATGCCGGAGCGGAGGTGGCTGATGTGATATTGCCGGGCGCTGCCTATACGGAAAAATCCGGTACTTATATAAACACCGAAGGCCGGGTGCAACAGGGTACCCGAGCCAATTTCCCGCCCGGAGAAGCGCGCGAGGACTGGACCATATTGCGTGCCCTGTCCGAGGTTCTGGGTCACACCTTGCCCTATGATAATTTGCTCGAACTCAGGACCGCCATGGAAGCCATGCTGCCGCAATTAGAGAGTCTGGATGATAACCCCGCCGAAGATTGGGACGCCTTTGGGGGATCGGGTAAAATTGAGGTGGGCGGCTTTGGTGAGGCGATAGAAAATTTCTGGTTTACCAATCCGATCGCGCGGGCCTCCAAAACCATGGAGGAATGTGATGTCGCTGCCCGGAGCGAAGATGTGAGGACCGGGACCGATGGTTGACTTTCTGGTTACCATACGCGACGGCATATTCGCTGGCATCTTTGGCTGGTGGCTGCCCGAGGCCTGGCAGGCAAATGCCTTTGAGCTCTATATTATTGTACTGCTTGTTTTGGCGATTATCGCCGGGCTTTTGCTGTCGGTGGCCATGCTGGTTTATGGCGAGCGAAAGGTCTGGGCTGCCATGCAAATGCGGCGCGGACCAAATGTGGTGGGGCCTTTTGGGGTGTTGCAGTCCTTTGCTGATGGCTTGAAGCTGTTTTTCAAGGAGACCATTGTACCGGCCACGGCCAACAAGGCGCTCTTTTTGCTGGCACCCGTTATCACCTTTACCCTGGCGCTGGTTGCCTGGGCGGTCATTCCCTGGAACGAGGGGGTGGTGCTTTCTGATTTGAATGTGGGTGTTCTTTATATCATGGCCATATCCTCGCTTGGCGTTTACGGCATTCTCATTGCCGGATGGGCGTCCAACTCGCGCTATGCATTTCTCGGTGCCTTGCGCTCTGCCGCCCAAATGGTCTCCTATGAAGTTTCCATAGGCTTTGTGCTGGTGACGGTCATGCTGTGGGCAGGATCGCTCAATCTCTCGGACATTGTCCGGGCACAATCGGGCGGCATCTGGAATTGGTATTTTATCTCGCATTTTCCGATGTTTATCATTTTCCTGATCTCGGCCATGGCGGAAACCAACCGGCCACCGTTCGATTTGCCCGAGGCAGAAGCGGAGCTGGTGGCGGGCTATCAGGTGGAATATTCCTCCATGGCCTTTGCGCTCTTTTGGCTGGGTGAATATGCCAACATCCTTTTAATGTGTGTCATGAGCGCCTTGCTGTTTATGGGTGGCTGGCACGCGCCCTTTGCTTTTCTTGACTTTATCCCCGGTCCGCTTTGGCTGATAGGCAAAATCATCTTTTTCTTTTTCATCTTTGCCTGGGTCAAGGCCACTGTACCGCGCTATCGCTATGACCAGCTTATGCGTCTTGGCTGGAAGGTCTTTCTGCCCATTTCACTGGTGGCGGTGGTGGTCTATGCCGGGCTCGCTCTGGCACTTGGAAAGGTGGGTTAAAGCATGATCAAGAACATCATATATATGATCAAGACCGTCACGCTCTGGGAGTTTGTCAAGGCTATGACCCTGACCCTGAAATATTTTTTCCGGCGCAAGGTCACCTTGAATTACCCCCATGAGAAAGGCTATCTGAGCCCGCGGTTCCGGGGCGAGCACGCGCTACGCCGTTATGCCAATGGAGAAGAGCGTTGCATTGGCTGCAAGTTATGCGAGGCCATCTGCCCGGCGCTGGCCATTACCATTGAATCCGAGCCGCGCGAGGATGGCTCAAGGCGGACCACGCGCTTCGATATTGATATGACCAAATGCATCTATTGCGGATATTGCGAGGAAGCTTGCCCGGTGGATGCGATTGTGGAAGGCCCCAACTTCGAATTTGCCACCGAGACCCGGGAGGAGCTTATGTATAACAAGGAGCGTCTTCTGGCCAACGGCGACCGGTGGGAGCGCGAAATCGCTCAGAATTTGAAGGCGGATGAACCCTACAGATAGGTGCAGGATGATTGAAGCAATGGCATTTTACTGGTTTTCAGGCGTGGCGGTTTTTGCCGGCCTGATGGTTATTTCTGCCAAAAATCCGGTCCATTCTGTGCTCTATCTGATCCTGTCATTCTTCTCGGGCGCAGCGCTGTTTGTGCTGCTGGGGGCTGAATTTCTGGCCATGATTATGGTGATCGTCTATGTGGGCGCGGTGGCTGTGCTGTTTATGTTTGTGGTGATGATGCTTGATATTGATTTTGCCAAACTACGGGAAGGCACCTTGCAATATCTGCCCTTCGGCGCCTTGATTGGCCTCATTTTGTTGATTGAACTGATCATGGTGGTGGCGGTCCCGCGCGAAGGCCGGCCGATGGCTTTGAAGGCGAGGGTCAGTTCGGTTGCGGCAGGCATACGGCGCTTCAGGTGGGCCGCGAGGCAGTCGCTGGGCACGACGTCGAAGCCGGTCCCCGGCATAAGCATCACTCCGGCGTCCTTGGCGGCGTCTCCCATCGAAGCAAGGGCCTCGAAGACCTCGATTTCGCCCGTGATATCCAGATATAGATTTCGTCGTGGTACGTGAAAACACCGAAGATATGTACTGCGGCATTGGCGGTTTTTTGAAGAAGCACACAGCCGACGAAGTCGCCACGCAAACCGCTATTTATACACGCAAAGGTTGCGAGCGCTGCATTCGCTGGGCCTTTGAATTCACTCGCAGCCGCAACAACCCGAAAGGGAAACGGCTTACCTTAGTAGCTAAGACCAACGTGCTTACCTATGGGCACGATCTTTGGTGGCGCACTTTTCAGGATGTGGCCAAGGAGTATTCCGACGTCGAGGCCGATTACAATCATGTCGACGCCTGTTGTATGTGGA
>JACZYI010000154.1 GCA_022571175.1 Pseudomonadota bacterium | reverse complement strand
GAGGCCGCGCGCATCCGCGACGAGATCAGACATCTTGAAGCCGTTGATCTAGGGCTAGGCACTCCGGGACACGCCAAAAACCTCTCACAACCCTATGCAAAAGGGCGTCGTCGCGCCAAGGGTCGCTCGGTGGCAGGCAGAGGCGGCACGCGAGCCTACAAAGGCAAATCCCGGCGGAAGATGTTTTAGGTCAAGGCGGTTTTTGGCTAGTATGAGCCCCCGGGCATTGGGGCATGGATTCATTGGGGGTAACAAAATGGCTAAAAAACTGAACCGGCGCGATTTTATCAAATCTTCCGCAGCAGCGGGAACCCTGGCAGCAGCGGGCGGGCTATCGGCCAAAGCCCGGCAGGAACAGGGGAGCGCACCAGCGATAATCACCGGGAGCATCAGGCCGGTTGTCATCTCCTCTGGCAATGGTTTCAAAGCCAGAAACGGGGGCACGGAGACCTGTGTGGAGAGAGCCTTTCGACTGATGACCGGGGGAATGGACGTTCTGGACGCACTGATTGAAGGTGTCAATATTGTGGAACTGGACCCGGCAGACGCCAGCGTGGGGTATGGCGGGCTGCCCGATGCCGACGGATATGTGACCCTCGATTCCTGTTGCATGCACGGGCCCAAAAGACAGGCCGGTGGTGTCGGTGCCCTTCAGGGGGTGAGAACGCCCTCGATGGTGGCCCGCGCTGTGGCTCAAATTTCAGACCATCATTTGCTGGTGGCTCAGGGTGCCCAGGATTTTGCCCGAAATCTTGGATTTGAAATTGAAGATGACCTGAACACCGAGCATTCCCGCGGATTATGGCTGGAATGGAAACAAAGAACCGACTCGCGCCATTATTTGACCCCCGAAGATCGGGCTCAGGCAAACGCTGAAGTAGGATTGGCCATGGTGCGAGAGGGAAAGATCGACCCTGAACATTATTACGGCACCATCAATTGCAATGGCATAAACGGGGCTGGCGATATTTGTGGTGTCACCACCACCAGCGGCCTGGCCTGGAAAATTCCTGGTCGGGTTGGGGACTCGCCGATCCTGGGGGCCGGGCTCTATCTGGACAATGATGTGGGAGCAGCAGGCTCAACTGGCAGAGGTGAGGCCAATCTCTATAATCTTGCCTCCTTTCTGGTAATCGAGGAAATGCGGCGCGGTGCCCACCCGATGGATGCAGGCATGGCCGCGCTCAGGCGCATACATGAAAACACAGTGGAAAGACGCCTGCTTAACGAAGCTGGCAACCCCAATTTCAATGTGAGCTTTTATGTGATTGGTAAAGACGGCAGCTATGCAGGTGTCGCCTTTTATGGTGGTCCACAGCGCGTCTTTGCGGTCTGTGATGAAAACGGTCCAAGACATCAAGAAATTGCAGGACTTTATGGTGAGATATAGCCCCAAGCTCCGATAGAAAACCTAGACTGGGGCACGCACACCGTAATTTTCCAAGACGGCAAAAAGCTCATCAATCAATAAAATACCTGATTGGGTTTTGAGTTTCATTTTTTCCTGATGTAACAAATCTATGGTTTCAAATTGAATTTCAATGACGTCTTCAAATTGGGGTATATGATTACGCCAGTTTAAGGTATAGCTGAGACAATTTAATGCCATTGAAATCAATGGCCAACCCAATGTTCCTGCAACATTCTTTATCTTACATGCCAGCGTTTGAGCATCTACCCATCCTGCATATTTAAGGTATTGTTTAAGATTTGTTAAATCCCTCATTAATTTTTTATCATATGTTTTAGCGAATTCCCGAATGTCTTTTTCGGCCCGATTTACCATCACTCGAAATTTCTTTGTTTTCACAAAATGCTTCTTCGTTTCTTTTTCCTCTGATGTGTCACTGAATTTTTCTTCCATTACCATATCGATAGCAGTCTGATCCAAACCATATTTTGTGCGCCAAGAATGACTCTTAAAGGGTGTTGCGCGTCGACGACGATCAGGTCCGGTATAATCCACGACCGAAATAAATTCCCGTTGTTCAAAAAGTGCCGCCCACAACTTTTGTAAAAACCTGTCCGGCATCAAAGGCTTTGTCAGAATTTCGCTCACACCTGCATTCCGCGCATCAACAATTTGGTCAAGCTGGGTCATGCCTGTGCACCAGAGAATTGGGATTTTAGAATTTCGGGTAATATCAGATAGCCGAATATGATTAACAAGGCCCAGGCCCGACAAACAGTCGGCCAGCGAGTCAGAAACCAGACAATCAAAGTAGTCTGTTTTCAATATCTCCACAGCAGAATCGAAGTCATGAACAAACACGACTTTGTTAAATCCAAAGCTTTTCAGAATCAAACACATAAGACGAGTCAAATATAAGTGTTCGTCAGCTATGAGGATGGATTTTTCTGATATTTTACTCGAAAACCGCACTAACTATCCTATTAACACAACCATTAGTAACAGTTCTTTCATAAATTAATTAAGATTTTGTTAACGGAAAACATCACTTAAAAACGATTGTTTTTATGGCTGGACACCAACCATTCAGCTTGATGATGGCATGACCAAGGCTGATGAACACATCCGGCATTTGAAGGATTTGGTGGTGCAGAACAGTTCTAATCCTAGATTGGAGCGCGCACACCATAATTTTCAAGCACTGCAAAAAGCTCTTTCACCAGCAGAACACCGCAAGGGTCTTCACCTTTCATGCCCTCCTTGTGAATCAAATCCAGCGTTTCAAACTGGATAAGGATAATATCCTCAAATTGGGGAATTTGGTCGCGGCCCGTAAGAGCATGAACCAGAAAGTTGGATGCGGTGGATATCAAGGGCCAACCCATGGTGCCCGCTGCACTCTTGATTTTATAAGCATAATGTTGTGCGTCAGTCCATTCAGCACACTCAAGATGCTTTTTGAGCTGAGCCAAATCTTCGGTTAGCTCTGCTTCGTAATTTTCCGCTAAATTTTGGATGGCCCTTTCAGCGCGCTCCAGCATCACCTTTTAGGCTTCAGCCTCTTCGGATTCTGTGCCAGTTATTGTGCCTGGGTGGATTAATTCTTTTTTATCACGAAGCGCCATGATGATTCTCACTCATTACGGAATCGATAGAAGCCTGATCCAGACCATATTTTCCGCGTCGGTCATGGCCTCTGAACGGCATGGAGCGGCGACGGCGATCGGGCCCGGTATAATCATCGGCCGAAATAAATTCACGCTGGTCATAAAAAGCCGACATCAGCTTTTTCAATAACTGATTGGGCACCACCGGCTTGGCAAGAATCTCGGTAACGCCGGCATCCATCGCAGAAATGATTTGTTCATAGCCAGTCATTCCCGTGCATAAAACTATCGGGAGCTGATTATTTTTGCTCTTTTTTGAATGCCGGATATGAGCGACAAGATCCAAACCCTTCAGGCTTTCCGTCAACCAGTCGGTGATTATACAGTCGAATTTATCCACATTCAGATATTCAACTGCAGACTCGAAATCGTGAATAATAACGACCTTTCCAACCTCAAAGCTTTCCAGAATTGACCCTATGAGACGGGCCAGATAGACGTCTTCATCAATCACAAGAACTGATCTTTCTAACAATTTACCCCGGATATGCACAGGTTATCACCGCTCTTTACGAATCCTGGTCGCCATTCTGACTGAGGGTGCCAAAGATTTGGGTAATGTATATTAAGAAGTTGTGATCAGGCAGCAATTGACAAAGACTCCAGTCTTTGGTCATTTGCCCCTCGGGTGAACGGGAGAAAGATGTTGAAACGGGTTATCGGGCACTGTCGGTTGTTTGCAATCCTGTCATTTCTGCTGGTTATTGCCCTGGCACCAGCCCAGGCGCAGAGTGAAAATTATGGTTATCTCTATCAGGCAAAACTGGTGCGGGCGGCCCCCGGTCAGCTTTTCAATCTTATCGAGCTGCTCAAAGAGTGGGAAGCCAGCGGTTTTTATGAAGCTGTCGGTGAACGCGCCCCTTTTATCATGCGCCATTCCCAGGGTGATCAATGGGACCTCTTTCTGTTGTATGGTGTGGATAATTTGCCATCATTATATTCCCCTGAAAAAATTGCACTGAGGGACTCGATGGCCCTCGCCCTCGATAAATTCAATGAAGCTTTTGATCATATGGTGGCTTTCGAAGAAGACCTTTTTGCCTGGGGCCCACCCATTGATGAGGTGAGTAAAGCTTTTGCAGCCAATGACTTTTATCATGTGGAGATGTTCAATGCCCTGCCCGGCAAACATGAGGAACTGGTAAAAGAACGCGAAATGGAAAATGATTATCTGGTAAAGACAGGCCAGAGGCCAAATATGATCTGGGTGCGTGAAATGGGTAGCGATTTCGATTCCTTCACAATCGGCTTTTATCCTTCAATTGTGGAATTTGCCGCACCCTCCAATGCCACGGACCAGGAAGCAGAAGCTGCGGCGATTGCAGCCGGATTTGCCGGGCGTAGTTTTATTGGATTTTATTTAAGAGAGCTGATTTCAGCCCACCACGATACACTAGCCGTTTCGGTCCGGTGACGAGATCAAAAAACTAAAATGCTCAGAGCCCTTTTCTGAGATAAAATTCACCTTATATATAGCTTCGCCAGGGGTGGCAAAATTATAGGAAAGCGCGTCAAAAAAGACGCCTGCGGGAAGGAATGATCTACAGCGCATGGCTTATGTGCAGGTTTTAGGTGGTTTGATTTTGCTGGTCATTTCTGGCGATTTACTGGTGCGTGGTTCAATTTCGATTGCACGGCGCTCAGGTATATCCAATCTTGCCATCGGCATGACTGTGGTTGCCTTTGGCACCTCGGCAC
>JACZYI010000153.1 GCA_022571175.1 Pseudomonadota bacterium | reverse complement strand
CCGGCACTTGTACGGTTCCGGTGAAGAAACAGCGCAAATATAATATTGCCCGATGGGCGGTGACCGGGCGCGGTGATTTCGCCCTTAATACCCGCTGCTGGCAAATATATAAACAGCTTCAGGCCAACAATAATACCAACCCTGAAGACTGGAAAGAGCTCTGTTACCTCTGGGCCAGTGATTTCAGGACCCATATAAGCGAAAACCGCTGGACTGCATTTCTTGCGCGCCTTGCCGCCGCCGAATCCAGATTGAGTCATCCGGCCCAACCAAAACCGCCAACCCAGGCACCTCGCGAGGCAGAGAATGTGGCGGTATCTCAGGACGAGCATTTTCTGGACATTGAAACCCCCACATCTCATCTGCGCCTGAATTTATGGCGCGGGCTGGCTATCGACAGCTTCATGCCCAAAGGAACCGCCGACAGCAATACCGGCTCCTGGATTGGCACCCTGCCCCATGGCTATTTCAATGATATCGAATGGGGGGCAGACTTTTATTCCGGCCATTTCACTTACGAGCGCCCCGGTTTGCAGAAAGTGACCGACCTGAGCCGCGTCGACCCGAGAATTGGATCAACCAGCACCACCGGGGCTATTGATGTCAGCGCCATTATCAGGACCGGGCTTGGCTCCATCCGCAAACGCTGGCGGGTCTATACCCATTGCGCCCGTCTCGATTGTGTTTATGAACTGCCGGAAGTTTTTGCCCGCGCCGGGGTTTTGCGACTGGCTAATATTACCCTCAACCCGGGCTCCTTTGATCGTGACCGCCTGGTTTACCGTTGCCATAATGGTGGCGATGATTCGGAAGAGTTTCTGTTGAATAATGGTGCGGTTGACCACGGGGCGCCGGTTTCTTCCCTGGTGACCAGTCGTCATGGCACGGGCCTGACCGGAGGATGCTTCGAATTTTCTGACCCCACCAAAACCGTAAGGATCAGTTTTGATCAGGGCGCGGGAGCCTATTTGGGCCTGGTGACCATGATTCCGGTGCGGGATGATTTCTTTTGTCGCCTGTCGCTTTCAGCCGGTGAAATTGACGACACCCGAAAGGACTGGACAGCAAAAAATTTGCCGCCGGTGCTCAAGCTGGGCTACCGGATCGATTTATTGGATGGTCAGGACTGAGCCGCTTTATGATCGCCCGTCTACCACCAGGCCTTCAATTTCACGAAAACTTTTCAGATAGCGCAACAGATCGGCGGGCTGGAACTTCCTGATGACTTCGCCCGTATTACTGTCAACGACCTGATAGACCAGGCAGTTGCTTTCCTCGTCCATGTCAATCTTGAGCCGCGTATTGGGAATGGATAACTGCAAAAAGCGCTCAATTTCCTGACCGGCTTTTACCAGGGCATCGCCCTGAGAATTTTCATAAGGGAGCTTGCCGTCAGCAAAGTCATCTCGGGGACGGGCCTCATCCTGTTGGCTTTCTTTACCGCTGGCGCTCGCAGGCGGGCTCATAGATTTGTTGGTTCCAGAGTCATTTTGACGCCCACGCCTGTATTCAAGACGGGACGTAATGGGAGTAATATTTTGATCCACAATGCTCATAATACCGTCTCATTTATCTCGGTTCCCCTGTTGCGGATTTTATATTTTTATCCTGCGGCCTGAAGCAGGCCTGATCTCTCTATTTTTATGCCTCTTGTAACGATAGCCAATAATCTTTTGAAAAAGGTGGGTGAGGTTCCGGAGAACCTCACCCAAGTGCCTCCTCGGATTACTGGAACAGTGTCAATACTGCGCCTGGAGCCTGGTTTGCAATCGAAAGGGCCTGTAAGCCAAGCTGTTGCCTGACCTGCAAGGCCTGTAAGGTCGCGCTGTCTCTTGCGAGATCGGCGTCGACCAGGTTTCCGATACCAATTTCGATGGCATCAGATAATTTAGACACGAAAGACTTCTGCAGTTCAAGCCGTGTGGCGCCTGAACCAAGAGCAGAGAGAGATGTACCAACATTGGTCAGCGAAGCCTCAATCTGGGTCAGAACCGAGCTCGCGGTTGTGATTGTACCGATTGTGGCAGTCGCTGTAACCGTAACATTCGAACCGCCGAGCGACAGATTTTGCGAGGCAATGGTCAAGGTATTGGAACCATCATCATTCAGGATGGCGACAACATCGTCAGCTTTCACGGCGTTGATGCCGTTGAACTCTGCGTTGTCAACGATGGTGGTGATTTGGTCACGAAGCTCTTTGAAATCGCTGCTAAGAGCGGCCCGACTGGTTGAGTCAAGACCCGGATCTTTGGCGGCGACCGCTTTTTCCTTCATTTGAATAAGAAGGTCAGAGATCGCTTCACCAGCTGCGAGTGCCACATCAATCGTCGAAACGGCCCGATCGATGGACCCTTTGACGGCACGCAGGCCAGCCACATCACTCCGTAGTCTTTGGGCAATGTTAAAAACGGCGGCATTGTCGCGCGCTCCTGCGACCTTCAAACCGGTGTTAATCCGTTTTTGAACGGCATTCAAAAGGGCTGTGGTTTTGTTCAAGGATTGTAGTGCAACGAGTGCACCCGGGTTGGTATTTACTGAAAAACCCATGGTTTTCCTCCATTCTGGATATGAAACGAGCATGTGGCTCGCTTGGGCTTCTGCCCGTGCTTATTTTCGTAAGCCCCGACACTCTCGCAAGCACCGTGCCATATTTGCCGGGCTGGCCTCGAACCTGCTAACGGGTTGATTTATTTGATTTTTAATAGGTAATATTTTCCGATCGGGACCAAATCACCCGGCATATTCTGCCGCATGGGCAAATCTTGCCGGGCAAAAATGACCGCCCCGGCAAACTCTGCCGGGTAGACAAGCACCATCACCAAAATTTAAGAATTGTCAGAACTGAGCGCCGATTGCTTTGGCTGGTTGACCGGAACCGCTGTTGTTGTCCTGGGGAGGAAGTTCAACCAGCCCCTCCATGATGGTTCGGTTCACATCAATCAGGGCGTCCAGATCTTCCTGGCCACGGGCTACCTGGGAAGTGTATTTTGACACCCAAATGGAAAGCGAAATGATGCCGGCGCGCACATCTTTGGGCAGGTGATTACCCTCGGAGCCGCAATCACTGGACAACACCGTCCACATGCGCCGGTTCCAGTCCAGTGCCTTGAAAAAGGCCTGGTCTTTTTCGCCGTTGTCCCGGGCTGAAATCAGCTCCCGAGTAACTTCTGCGAACAGCCGATACTCGGTGTCTCTCGAGTGTTCAGCCGACTTTTGCGTGTTCTGGTAAGTTTTCAGTGACATTCGCAAGCACGTCCATTTCATAGGCAATCAGCTTTTTGCAGTTGATCACCGCTTTATAATAATTACGGTTCATCACCTCTTTTGATATCTGGACACAGAGGTCCAGAACCCCAGGGGCTTTGGATGCGGCCATAAATTCAGTTATTCGCAAAACAAATTCATCGTAATAATGTTCCACGTCCGAGCCATCGATATACATGAGCATAATCGGAAAATAGATGCGTTTGGCGGGGAATCCGCTTCATGCTCCTGCATAATATCTTTTTCCCGCAGAATGGAGGCCCGATTGTGAAGTATCAGGCTGGAGCGCCGATCACCATTTGCAATCACTGCTCCATTGATCACAAACCGTTCACCCGGTTTTAATGAAAGTTTAAGCGCCATCTTTTATGTCCTCTTTTTCCAGAGTTCCTTTTGAACCACTTGTCGGGAGCCCATTATCCATCCCCCCGGTTAACAAGCCCCTAAATCCACATGTGCGTCATTAGCCCGCTTTCACGCTCGGGCCTGACAAATAATCCTCCTCATAATGAGCAAGGCCCGTGCCAATATAAAACAGGGCCATGTATTTCATTTTTCATATGTTTTTCAACATGTTCCCAAGTGTTGTTGATGTTAATAATTTAGAAGAAATTCTACCCGGTAACTCTTGCCCGGCAAAAAATATTTTGTCAGCAGCAAAATTTTGGCCCCCAAACGCCTCTGAAACCCGATTTTAGCCATATCTTAACCAGATTCAGACGATGATCGCCTAATCGAGACTTCACATTCAGGATCGTTCATGTCAGGAAATAAAGCTCCAAAGGCAGTTTCAGTCAAATCCTTACGCGATAAGTCGCTGGCAAAACTGGTGCGCAAGGGCAAACAATATTTTGATGCCAAAGACTGGCCGAATGCCGCTAAATATTATGTGGAAGCCTGGAATCGGGAACCAGACAATAAAGACCTGTTGGTGATTATCGCCTATTTATTGACCCAGCTCGGAGTGCGCCAGCAAGCCATCTCCGTGATGGAGTACGCACTTGAAGCCAACGGCCCTACCCAGGATGTGCTTTCTGTTATGGGGCAAATGGCCAGCGACATGTCCATGTTCGATATCGCAGAAAAGCTTTACCGCATATATCTGACCCAGTTCCCTGAAGATCCTGACGGCTATAATAATCTGGCAAATTCCCTGGGTGGCCTTGACCGGGCCCATGAGGCTATTGAGCTGTTGCAGCAGGCCATCCCGATTTTCCCGAACGATCATAACCTCTGGAATACGCTCGGCCATCAGGTATCAATCCGGGACGGGTTTTCCAATTCACTGGTGTTTTACGAGCAAGCCCTTTCGATCGCGCCCGACGACTATAGAATTTTGAATAATCTGGCCCAGGTTCATTCCTCCCTGAATAACATGCCGCTGGGAATAGAGTTTGCCGAACGGTCCATAGCGGCTAATCCAGACCATTATGAAGCCTCTCTGACATTGGCCTTCCTGTTTCTCAAGCATGGCAAGCTGGCTGAAGGCTGGAAACATTATGATCATCGCAAGGACCCCAGACGCCAGATTAGTGTCATCTATACCCCTC
>JACZYI010000152.1 GCA_022571175.1 Pseudomonadota bacterium | reverse complement strand
CACTTCGCCATCGATTGTCACCGGTCTTTCCTGTATTTTATGCATGCCTAGAATACCCGATTGGGGCGGGTTCAGAATGGGTGACGACAAGAGAGAACCAAAAATGCCGCCGTTGGAGATGGTGAAAGTACCGCCCTGGATTTCTTCAAGCTTCAACTTCCCATCGCGCGCCCGAAGACCAAAATCCATAATGGTTTTTTCAGTCTCTGCAAAACTCAGATTTTCCGCATTCCGGACAATCGGCACAACCAGTCCGGTGGGCGTGCTGACGGCAACGCCAATATCATAATAATTCCGGTAGATTATATCATCGCCGTCAATTTCGGCATTGACCGCTGGCACTTCCCTGAGAGCGTGAATACAGGCCTTCACAAAAAACGACATGAAGCCGAGCTTGATGTCATGTTTTTTTGCAAAAAGCTCTTTGTATCTGGCACGAGCCGCCATCACCTGGGTCATGTCCGCTTCGTTATGAGTTGTAAGCATTGCCGCGGTGTTCTGGGCTTCTTTCAGACGTTCTGCTATGCGCTTCCTCAGCCTCGACATGGGTATGCGTTCTTCTTGCCGGTGGGCACCATGGGCGGTGGATGCACTCGAAGTTGCAGTTGAAGCCGGACTGACACCTGCCGTCCCTGCCTCAATTGCCGCCATCACATCGCCTTTTGTCAGTCGCCCGTCTTTACCCGAGCCGGCAATGGCCCTCGCATCCAGATTATGCTCGCTCACCAGTTTCCTGACAGCCGGAGACATGGGTCCATAGGCTCCTGCTGCTGGTGCCGATGGAGCCGGTGACGACGCTGGGGTGGGAGGAGAGATTTCTACCTGTTTTGTGTCTTCTGCCACCGGTTTGGGCGGGCTGGTGGCGGGAACGCCTTCAGGATCAATCACAGCAATAATATCGCCCACTTCCACATTCGCACCCTCTTCTGCCAATATGTCCGTCAAGACTCCCGCCACCGGCGCATTGACTTCCAGTGCCACTTTGTCCGTTTCAAGCTCCACAATGGTCTCATCGGCAAGAACCGCATCACCCTTTTGTTTAAGCCAGCGACCAACGGTCGCTTCAGCTATGGATTCGCCCAATGTGGGAACTTTTATTTCCAGTGTCATTTTTCTGCTCCAGCCCGGTCCGAAATGCCTAAAGCGGCCTGGACAAGCTCCTTTTGTTCCAAAACATGAACAGAAGCCCGACCGGTGGCCACGGCGGCACTTTCTGCCCTGCCCGCATATAAAATAGTACCAAAATTCAAACCCATTTCAGCCAGAAGCTTGGCAAGTCGGGGTTCCGCAAATGACCAGGCACCCATATTCTTCGGCTCCTCCTGGCACCAGACAATCGTGCCTGCTTTCCTGAACCGGGAAAGTTCATCCATCAACGCTTCCTCGGGGAAAGGATAAAGCTGTTCCAGTCTCAGAATATATTGATCAGACAATCCGCCCTTGTCGCGCGCTTCCATCAAATCATAATAGACTTTTCCCGAACACAAGATCACTCGCTTGATGCCATTATCATTTTTGAGCTTCATAGGGCCGGTGGGATTTGATTGCGCTTCATCCCAGAGCACACGGTGAAATTGGGTTTTCGCTATCATATCCTTCATCGGCGAGGTGGCCAGTTTGTGCCGCAGGAGGGATTTTGGGGTAACAATAATCAGGGGTTTTCTGAAATTACGATGCATCTGGCGGCGCAAAATGTGAAAATAGCTTGCCGGCGTGGAACAGTTAGCTACCTGCATATTTCGTTCTGCGCACAACTGCAGGAAGCGCTCCAGCCGGGCAGAGGAATGTTCAGCGCCCTGCCCTTCATATCCGTGGGGCAAGAGCAGAACCAGTCCACACATGCGCAGCCATTTAGCCTCACCCGAAGAAATAAACTGGTCGATAATAACCTGGGCACCATTGGCAAAATCGCCAAACTGGGCTTCCCAGATAACCAGTGTACGCGGCTCAGCCAGCGCATAGCCATATTCGAACCCGAGCACACCTGCTTCAGACAAGGGACTGTCTATAATTTCAAAATTAGCCCCTTCCAACTGGCTCAAAAAGCGAAACCTGTCTCCCGATGTCTGATCCACAATTTCTGCATGGCGCTGGGAAAAAGTGCCGCGAATGGAATCCTGGCCTGAAAATCTGATCGGATAATCCTCCATAAGCAATGAACCAAACGCCAGGGATTCTGCCAGTGCCCAGTCAATAGCCATGCCCGAGGCCAGCGCCTCTTTTTTTTGGGCCAATATTCTCTTCAGTGTTTTATGAATGTCGAAGTCATCCGGATAGCTCACCAGCGCCTCGCCAATAACATCAAGCTTGTTCTGATCAACACCGGTGGGTGCCCGCCAAGCTTTGCCCTTGGCGGTCGAGAGACCCGCCCACTGACCTTCAAACCAGTCGGCTTTATTGGGCTTGTAGGATTTACTCGATTTTAATTCCTGTTCGAAACATTCATCATAGTCCGCCACAATCCGTCCATAGTCAGCATCGCTAATCAGCCCTTCGGCCTTGAGTTTATCCCGGTAAATTTCAGCGCTGCTGGGATGTTCCTTGATCACCCGGTACATTTTAGGCTGGGTAAAGGACGGGTCGTCAATTTCGTTATGACCAAAGCGACGATAGCAGATCATATCCACCACCACGTCTTTCTTGAACTTCTGACGAAATTCGGTGGCAACCTTGGCCGCATAAACCACTGATTCCGGATCGTCCGCATTGGCGTGAAAAATCGGTGCTTGGACCATTTTTGCCACATCTGAAGGATATTGGGATGATCGTAAGTGGTGCGGGCTGGTGGTAAAACCGATTTGGTTATTCACCACAAAATGGACAGTGCCACCGGTGCGATAGCCAGTCAGATTGGACAGCATAAAACATTCTGCCACCAAGCCCTGGCCTGCAAAGGCCGCGTCCCCATGCAACAGAAGCGCCATCACCTGGCCATGTTCTCTGTCTCCTCTCAGGGTCTGCTTGGCCCTGACCTTGCCCAGCACCACCGGATCGACTGCTTCCAGATGGGATGGGTTGGCAGTCAGGGACAGATGGACATTATTGCCATCGAATTCCCGATCCGACGATGTGCCAAGATGATATTTTACATCGCCCGATCCCTGAACGTCATCCGGGTTGGCAGAGCCCCCGTCAAATTCATTGAAAATGGCGCGATAAGGTTTTCGCATCACGTTCGCAAGCACATTCAACCGGCCACGATGAGACATTCCGAGGACAATTTCTTCAATGCCAAGCGCACCGGCAGTTTTGATAATTGCCTCCAGAGCCGGTATCGCCGTCTCGCCGCCATCCAGCCCGAAACGCTTGGTTCCGGTATATTTTTTTCCCAAAAAAAGCTCAAACCGCTCCGCTTCAACCAGTTTGCTCAGAATTGCTTTCTTGCCTTCAGGGGTAAAATGGATTTCTTTATCACGACCCTCAATGCGCTTTTGAATCCAGGCCTTTTCTTCCGGCTCATTGATATGCATGAATTCCACACCCAGATGGGCACAATAGGTGCGGTGCAAAATTTCCAGAATATCATTGATGCTCGCGGTCTCCAGGCCCAACACATTATCAATAAATATCTGCCGATCACGGTCTTCGGGGCCAAATCCATATGTTTCGGGGTCCAGTTCAGGATGGGGTTCCGGTTCATTCAGACCCAGTGGATCAAGCTTTGCTATTAAATGACCGCGCACCCGGTAAGCCCTGATCATCATCAGTGCCCGGATAGAATCGAGGGTTGAACTGTTCATCTCCGCAGTTGTCTGCACCGCTACCATGGGTAACGACGGCTTCTGTTCTGTTTTCCCCCCAACACCTGGCATCAGAGCACAGCTCAAATCATCATTTGGCTCTGGTGGCCAGTCTCGGCGCGCCCAGGAAGGCCCTCCAGGCCCAAGTGACAATGGGCTCGACCCGTTTTCCATTTTTTTGAAATAGTGCCGCCACTCATCATCCACGCTTGAAGGGCTCTCAAGGTAGCGAGCATAAATCCCTTCTATGAATGAAGGTCCCAATCCGATCCTGTCTTCCAGATTCATCATTTTTCTGCTCGCTTTTGGCCCTCTCAGGCACTCAACAGCTTTTTGAGCGTGGTTCCAATGGAGGCTGGCGAGTCCGCCACTTCAATTCCAGCGCTCCGCATGGCCTCAATCTTGTCTCCTGCACCACCCTTGCCGCCGGATACAATCGCGCCCGCATGGCCCATGCGCCGACCCGGAGGAGCGGTCAGGCCGGCAACGAAGCCAACCACGGGTTTTTTAATGGACGATGACTTCAGAAGATCCGCAGCATCTTCTTCAGCGGACCCCCCAATCTCACCGATCATGACAATCGATTCGGTTTCATCATCGGCCAAAAATAATTCAATCACATCAACGAAGTTGGTGCCGCTAACCGGATCACCACCAATGCCAATGCAGGTGGACTGACCCAGGCCCACGGCTGTGGTTTGCGCCACCGCCTCATAAGTCAGAGTTCCAGACCTGGAGACAATACCCACCGAGCCTTTCATGTGAATATGCCCCGGCATGATACCGATTTTGCATTCTTCCGGAGTAATGACACCCGGGCAGTTTGGCCCCACCAACCGCGTATTGGTCCCGCGAAGCGCTCGCTTTACCCGCACCATGTCCAGAACCGGTATGCCCTCGGTGATACATACCACAAGCTCGAGGGCGGCATCCACAGCTTCCAATATGGCGTCCGCTGCGAACGGAGGTGGCACGTATATGACCGAGACAGTGGCCCCGGTTTTTTCCCGTGCTTCCAGAACCGTATTAAAGACCGGCAGATCAAGATGAGTGCTGCCGCCTTTCCCGGGCGTGACACCGCCGACCATTTGAGTGCCATAG
>JACZYI010000015.1 GCA_022571175.1 Pseudomonadota bacterium | reverse complement strand
AATCAGAGCACCCCAGGTGAAGCCCCCGCCCATCGCCTCCATTAAGACCAGATCACCTTTTTTGATGCGTCCGTCCTCAACCGCCACCGAAAGCGCAAGAGGAACTGAGGCCGCAGAGGTGTTGGCATGTTCGCTTAAGGTCACGATCATGCGATCAGGTGATAGGCCCAGTTTTTTTGCGGTACTATCAAGAATGCGCTGATTAGCCTGATGGGGAACCAGCCAGTCAATATCGCTTGCCTCCATACCAACCGCATCCAGAGCTTCATGGACTACGCTGGTAAGATTGACCACTGCCTTGCGAAAAACTTCCCGGCCACGCATGCGCAGATGCCCCACGGTTTGGGTGGAGGATGGACCGCCATCGGTATAAAGCAGATCATGCTGATGCCCGTCTGAATGGAGGTGAGCGGTCAGAATACCGCGGTCTTTTGTGCTGCCGTCGCCTTCCCCTGCTTCCAGAATGACCGCACCCGCACCATCACCAAAAAGAATGCAAGTACCCCGGTCTTCCCAATCCAGTATTCTGGAAAAAGTTTCGGACCCAACCACCACCGCGCGCTTGACCTGGCCAGCCTTGATAAAATTATCTGCGATCGACATACCATAAATAAATCCAGAACATACCGCCTGCACATCCAAGGCAAAGCCGCCCTCCATACCAATGGCAGCCTGAACGGCGGTGGCACTGGCAGGCAGGGTCTCGTCGGGGGTTGTGGTCGCCAGAATAATGAGATCAATATCGGTGGGGGCCAGCCCAGCCGCATCCAGCGCACGCTCGGTGGCGATGATCGCCATGTCGGAGGTTTTTTCACCTTCGGCTGCAATATGCCTCTGCCTGATTCCGGTCCGCTCCACAATCCATTCATCGGAGGTATCAACCAGTTTGGCCAATTCATGATTGGACATGATGCGCTCGGGCAAATAGCCACCGCACCCCTTAATTTGTGATCGGATAATGCTCATTCAGATGCTGCCGCTGTTTTCGTCTCTGTTGTATTTTCTTTTTCAATGGTTTTTTCTATTTCACCGGAATTCCTGAGATCTTCTGCGATCAAGGTGGTCAGATCATTTCGGGCCATATCTATAGCAACGCCGATAGCAGTTGCAATCCCCTTATCCGATGCATTGCCGTGGCTTTTAACTATCAGCCCGTTAAGGCCCAGAAAAACCCCGCCATTGTGGTTGTTGGGATCAAGATGCTTGCCCAGGGATTTCAGACTGCCTTTGACCATTAGATAGGCAATTTTATTAACCCATGATTTGATCAATTCATCCCTTAATAACGAGCGGATCAACTTGACCGTGCCTTCGGCGGTCTTGATCGCCACATTGCCGGTAAAACCATCGGTGACAATAACATCCACTTCGCCACTGCTCAGGCCATTCCCCTCAACATATCCTGCAAATTCCATAGCCAGGTCGGTATTTCGCAAAATAGCACCCGCATTCTTGACAATGCTGTGACCCTTCAGCTCTTCCACGCCCACATTCAGCAAGCCCACTCGGGGTCGCTCAAGCCCCAATACCGCGCGAGCATAGGCTGCGCCCATGACGGCAAACTGGACCAAATTTTCTTCGCTGGCCTCCACATTGGCACCCAGATCAAGCATTACCGACTCCCCTTTAACAGTCGGAATGAGGGTCGCCAAAGCCGGTCGATCAATGCCCTCCATGGTGCGGAGCATTATCTTTGAAAGGGCCATTAATGCGCCGGTATTGCCGGCAGACACGGCCACCTGAACATGGCCTTTCTTAACCGCCTGGATAGCTAGCCCCATGCTTGAATTCTGACCACGTCGGACCGCCTGCATCGGTTTGTCTTCGTCGCCAATAACATCGGCGGTATGAACAAACTCAACACAAGACTCTAATTCAGGATGCTGTTCCAGGCAGGGCCGCACCCTGGCTTCATCTCCATAAGCAACAAAACGGGCATCAGGCCAACGGTGATGGGCACGCGCGATGCCTGCGATCACTGTCTCAGGACCACTATCCCCGCCCATTGCATCAAGTGCAATTTTCACTCCGCTCATATTATCAACTTACCCCGTTATGCCGTCACCAGCCCATAAAATGGGTGTGAGTGCTAGGTCAGACCCCGCCTGACAATAACGATTTGAAGATGTGCATCAAGTCTTATCCTTTAATTCCTTAAGGGCTGCAAAGGGATGCAACTTCTGTCCTGCTTCATCTTCGCTCTCGACCGGATAACCGGCACGGGCCAAATCTTTGATCCCGATGCCTTTTGCACGTGGATATGAATCAATGGCCAGACCAAGATATTGAACGGATAGTTCCCCAAGATCAAAACAACCATCGGTGAGAATTTCACAATCCTTTTCACTGGCATCAATCACCAGCTCTGATTGTGATGTCTCCTCGTCACCCGAATCCGGCTCAGGCACAAGCTCAAGTTCAAAGGTGTTCTCTATTTTCGTATGGACCGGGGCCAGGCTGATAATACAGCTTTGCTCAACGTGAGCTGTCATTTGTGCTCGGACACTTACTAGCCCGCCAGGCGTCAAAATTATGGTCGCATCCACATGATAGCTCCCAAGTGAGATTAGCGAAAATCGCTTTGCCAGAGCCGCGCGCTCTGTTTCATTTGCCTCCAGAGAGATTTGAAATTTAGGCGCAGGATTATCGGCCAAACAGACCACACGGCTGAATTCTGAGGAGATTGTCATGTGATTTATTCCCCATTCCGTTCGGTCAAGAGCGCCAACATGTCAATAGCACCCGACATAAACTGCCCTTGATCCATCTCACTCAGTCGCTTTACCAAAATTAATATATAGGATTCGAGTTCCGGAAGCCGTTTGCATGCATCAGCCAGAATTTTACCGGACAGTGAGCCCAATAAATTTCGTTGCAGGGCGTCTGCTAGACCTTCCTTCCTGGAGAGAGCCTCGTCATAGCTTTTGAGGCGGCCATAAAAAGCCTCGGCCATAACCTTCACATGCTTGCCCACACCCAGATCGCCAACGCCCAGTTCACGGACCGTGCGATCCATGTCGCTTATGAAGAGTGTGGCAAACTCTCGACCAAGCGGACTGCTTTCGCCCTCAAGCTGTTTCAACCGCCTCAATATCAGGCTGGCAAAAAGAACCAGGCAATCAAATCGACCATCAAAACTGTCAGGAATATTATAATCCACATACAATCGCGGTTGCCGCGCTGCTTTGGCAACCGCATTATAAAGTGACTGGGCCGCTGATTTACGGGCAAGGGTTTCAGGCCTCTGAAAACGCATCATAAAATTTTGAACAAATGAGATAGCCATAATCTTGAGTACCCTGACTTTTTTCGTAATTCTTTTAACGCCTTAATTGACACAATCGAAGGCCAATGTCATGTTGGCGCCCCAATTACAGGTTAGGTCTCGCCATAGCAACATTTCAAAATGTTTTTCGCAAAATGACCGCAATCATCAGTGGCTAGTAATCCACAAGAACAAGGTAAAAAACGTGAGGCAAAATCAAATTATACCATCTCGAAATCATCTGGCAGCACTCATTATGATGATGGCCCTGGTTATAGCAGGCTGCACTACCGACGAGCAGGTTCGCGGTTTTGTGGGCGATCTGGAACTGATTAATTCCATTACACCCGGTATAGATAACAGAAACTCCGTTAGATCAGCACTGGGCGTGCCTTCTGCGGCAGGCACCTTTGATAGCAATGTCTGGTATTATGTGTCGGAAACAACCAAGAAGCGGTCTTTCTTCAAGGAGAAGCCCATCCAGCGCCTGGTTCTGGTGGTTCAGTTTGATCAGCGCGGAATTGTCTCTGGTGTTGATAAATTTGGTCTTTCGCGGGCTCATGACATCAACCCGGAAAATGACAAAACACCCACGCGGGGAAAAACCCTCGGTTTCTTTGAACAGATCTTTGGCAATATCGGACGATTTGCTGCGCCGGGTGCTCAGGGACCAAATCAGCGTCGATAAAAAAAAGCCCCGGTCCTGGAACCGGGGCTTTTCAGCAATCAATTTTCAAAAGTTAATGGGCCATCATGGCCAGTAACAAAAGTGCCACAATATTGGTGATTTTGATCATGGGGTTAATGGCCGGACCGGCTGTGTCCTTATAGGGATCACCGACCGTATCGCCTGTGATGGCAGCCATATGAGCATCTGAACCCTTGCCGCCATAATGACCATCTTCGATCAGTTTTTTAGCATTGTCCCAGGCGCCACCACCCGCGGTCATGGAAATCGCCAAATAAAGACCGCTCACAATGACCCCGAGCAACAGGGCTCCCAGCGCTGCGAAGGCTGCCGCATCTCCGGCAATGGCCTGAATGACAAAGAAAATCACAACCGGTGCCAGGATCGGCAAAAGACTAGGCATCACCATTTCCTTGATTGCCGACTTGGTTAGGAGATCAACCAATCTGGCATAATCCGGTTTGACTGTGCCTTCCATAATACCAGGATTTTCCCGGAACTGTCTCCGCACCTCTTCGACCACAGCGCCGCCCGCACGGCCAACGGCCATCATGGCCATGGCGCCAAACAGATATGGGAGTAAAGCCCCCATTAACAGGCCCACAACCACATAGGGATTTGAAATCGCGAAGTCCACCTGGATATCTGGAAAATAGATATTCAGGTCTTCCCGGTAGGCGGCAAAAAGAACAAGAGCTGCCAAACCAGCCGAGCCAATGGCATAACCCTTGGTCACGGCTTTGGTAGTATTGCCCACAGCATCCAGAGCGTCCGTGCGTTTGCGCACTTCCTCATCCAGCTTGGCCATTTGAGCAATACCGCCCGCGTTATCAGTCACCGGGCCATAGGCATCGAGGGCGACGATCGTGCCGGCCACCGCCAACATGGTTGTGGCGGCAAAACCCAATCCCAGAACACCGGCTAGCTTGTAGGCGATGATAATCGCTGCAACTATGGCTATGGCTGGCAGGGCGGTCGCTTCCATCGAAATCGCCAGGCCCTGAATAACATTGGTGCCATGTCCGGTGGTGGAGGCAGAAGCAATAGACTTAACAGGGCGATAATTGGTCCCAGTATAATATTCAGTGATCCAGATCAACAAACCCGTAAGCACCAGACCAACCGCTCCGCACCAAAGAATGGCCCAGCCATCGAAGGTGGTTCCATCCGCAGTAAAAATGCTGTCCAGGCCCAGGTAATGATTGATTACAAAATATATAAACACGAAGGACAGAACCGCTGTTACCCAGAAGCCTTTATAGAGGGCGCCCATAATATTCTGGCTTTTACCCAACTTGACAAAAAATGTGCCAATGATCGAAGCCAATATACAGACACCACCGATCATTAAGGGAAGTGCCATCACGATTGCGGTCATATCTTTTACAAAAAGCGCGATCAGAATCATGGTTGCGGTCATGGTGACCACATAAGTTTCAAACAAATCCGCTGCCATACCGGCACAATCACCAACATTGTCGCCAACATTATCGGCAATCACAGCAGGGTTTCGCGGGTCATCCTCAGGAATTCCGGCCTCAATTTTACCCACCAGATCAGCGCCGACATCAGCACCCTTGGTGAAAATGCCGCCGCCCAAACGGGCAAAGATGGAAATGAGAGATCCACCAAAACCAAGCGATACCAGAGAGTTAATAACAGTGCGATCGGTGAGCGCAAAACCTTGTATCTCGGTCAAAAAATAATAATAAACAGCAACCGAAAGCAATGCCAGACCGGCCACCAGCAGGCCCGTAACCGAGCCAGCCAGATAGGCCATCCTCAAGCCTTTTTGCAGGCTTTGGCGAGCAGCTTCGGTTGTTCTGACATTGGCTTTCACTGAAATCAGCATGCCGATATACCCGGCAGCTCCAGAGAGCGATGCGCCGATAACAAAGCCAAGCGCCGCCCACATGCCCAGAAAGGCAAAAAGCACAGCGGTCACCACCACGCCCACAACGGCGATGGCCCGATATTGGCGATTGAGATAGGCTTGGGCTCCCTCTTGAATGGCAGAAGCAATTTCCTGCATGGCCTCGTTTCCGGCACTGGCAGAAAGGATGGAGCTCCGGGCCCAGATTCCGTAGAGTACCGCGGCGACACCACAAGCAATTGAAATTGTAACCATGTCCATAAGTCGTTTCCCTCGTCAAAAAGAACCATTCGTTTCTCCGCCCCTTGCGAAAAAAAACGAACAGCGCTCTCAAAACATTCCCTTGATTGCGAATCAATCAAAATTCGCACGCACTCTATTCAAAGAGACCGGTCTGAGGCAAGCAGCCATTCTGCATAATTAGCGATTTTCGAAGATATTCTGGATTAGGTGGGCGTGCGCAGATCGCGAACGATCAGGACTCTTTTTACCACCTCGGCTCCAAGAACCTCGTTTGCCGCATCTCGCAGATAATCCGTCACACGATCAAAATCGATGACACCGGGCGCATTGGCCCTGCCAACTCCATTGGCGGAAATGGCACGAATAAAGGCATCTTTTACCCGGGGCATACGTTCAGAGACGAAGGACTGGTCAAATCCAGAATGCATTTCCAGTGAAAAATCCATGAAAACATATCCCTGCACCCGGCCATTGGCCCCCATAAGCGGCGCGGGCAGCCGGTCGATGCTGAGATAAACAAGATCTTCGTCATCAATCGGGCCAATATCTTCACTGGCGTCTTCAATCGCTTCCCCGTCTACCAGGGCATCGTCTTCACTTGAGCCAAACATACCAGTGACGAAATAGGCACCGCCTGCCACGATCAGTAAACCGACAACCGCGAGGATGATAAATTTTAGTTTGGAACGTTTTGGTACATCGTCGTCCGTTTCCAATTCATCCATATCAACATCTAAATCCGACATGTTGGGTTCCTATCACTCTTGAAAATGCTCAAATCCGGCCCGCTTATAGTCCATTGACCGACCCTGGTCATCCAGCAGGCAAACACCACTGCCGTCACGCACATCACCAATCGCTGTTAGAGGTGTAGCGGTTTCTTCTGCAAATTCAGTTAATGCGACGACATTCTTTTCCGGGACAGTTACAAGCAATTCATAATCATCTCCGCCGGTCAGAGCTGAAAGCAAAAGCTCGGAATTGCCCGCAATAGCTCTTTCGGCCGCTGGTGATAACGGCACTTCTGAGGCCTGAATATCAATCCGTACATGAGATTCCCGAGCCAAATGACCGGCATCAGCCAGCAATCCGTCGGATATATCTATGGCCGCATGCGCCAAGTCGGGAAGACCCGTCCCAAAGGCCATTCTTGGCGTTGGCAATTCCAGTCTCGCAACCAGCGAGCTGTCTCCTGCAATTTCACCCCGGAGTATTTTAAGCCCCAGGGCCGCATCGCCAATGGTCCCGGTGACATAAAGCTTGTCGCCAGCCTTGGCGCCGCCTCTATGCACTCCGGCCCCTTCTTTCCGTTCTCCGATAAGGGTCAGCGAGAAAACCTTGGGCCCCGATGTGGAGACACTGTCCCCGCCCCAGAGCGCACAGCCAAAGCCCTCCTGATCGCGGCGTAGCCCATCAGCAAACTCTTGCAGCCATTGTTTCCCGGTTGAGGCCGGTATGGCCATGGCAAGAAGATAGCCACAGGGTTTGGCTCCCTTGGCCGCAAGGTCCGAGAGATTGACGCGTAAAAGTTTCCGCGCAATGCGTCCCGGCGGTTCGTCGCCGGTGAAGTGAACCGCTTCCACCATCATGTCATTTGTTATAACCAGCGTTTGCCCGGGAGCGGGCGTGAAGTGTGCCGCATCGTCCTTGAGCGAAAAGGCCGGAGCACCAGAAGGCGAAAGTGGTGCAAATACATCCCGGATCAGGTCAAATTCATTCAACGAGCTTGATTCCTAATTTCTTTTGCCAGACGGTCCAGAACACCGTTCAGAAATGCTGTTTCCTTGGCATCAAAAAAACTGTGTCCCACATTCAGATATTCATTAATGATAACCGCAGTGGGAATGTCCGGACAAGCAATCAATTCATAGACTCCCGCCCGCAAGATGGATCTCAATACCCGGTCCAGCCGCTTGAGGCTCCAGTTCTTGGCAAGAGCAGACTCGATCAGCTTGTCAATTTGGTTTTCCCTGTCACCAGCGCCCTGTACCACTTCCCGAAAATGGTCTTTATCGGCCTGGCGATAGAGCGTGCCATCAATTTCTCTTCCCAAACGGTGTTTCAGAAACTCCCGGATAACAGACTCAAGCGTAATCTGGTCCGCACGGCCCATCTCGAATTGATAAAGAGCCTGAGTTGCAAGCAGCCGGGCGGAACTTCTACTGTTTCCAGCAGCGTCGGATTTCTGTTTGGATTGTGTGGTCATTCCTTCAGCAGGCCAAAACGGTCTTTAAGCGATAACATGGACAAGCAGGTCTTGGCCGCGACCCCTCCCTTGTTGCCTTTTTCCGGGTCAGACCGCTCCATGGCCTGTTGCTTGTTCTCGGTTGTCAAAATGCCATTACCCACAGCCAAGGTAAATTCCAGACTGACAGCCTGAATGCCGCGTATGGCTTCCTGTGACACATGGTCATAGTGGCTGGTTTCGCCGCGAATGACGCTTCCCAATACAATAAATCCGTGAAAACGTTCTTCGCCCGAATAGAGTTGCATGGATTTGACCGCCATTCTTATGGCCCCCGGCAATTCCAGCGCGCCAGAGACTTGCACCCGCTCATAGGTACATTGAGAACTGTTGAGAACGGCAATAGCTCCCTGAGCAAGCTGCTCCGTAATTTCGGGATAAAATCGCGCTTCAATAATCAAAATATGAGGTGTCACCCGTAATGACTCGCTCATGGTACCCTCCTAAGCTGCAAGTGACGCGCACCATAGACGAAAAGTGATATAATAACCTTAATTTATTGGTTTTTGTTCAACGATATTCAAGCCATACCCATCCAGACCTACAATAGTATGCTGGGTATTGGACAGGAGAATAATATCCCGAACGCCAAGGTCATACAAGATCTGCGCACCAATACCATAATCCCGAAGGGGCTTGGATGACTCACCCGTAAGTTCTCTCTCATCTTTCAGGCCCATGAGCTCGGTCAGGCGCGTGGGCCGCGTGTCGCGAATAATAACAACCACGCCAGATCCTTCCTCTCCAATAATCTCCATGGCACGGGACAGCTGCCCTGCTCGACTGCTGTCTTCAAAAACGATATCATCGAAAATATTCAGGGCATGCATCCGAACCAGCGTCGGCGCATCAGGCGAAACCTCTCCTTTTATGAGCACCAGATGTTCCGCATATTCTGCCATATTGACGTAGGCCTTGACGGTCCAGCCTCCGCCATGAATGCTGTTAAAGCTGGTTGTTTTTATGCATTTCACCAGACTGTCGTGGCGGCGGCGATAGGCAATGAGGTCTCCGATTTTGGCCACCTTAAGCCCGTGAAGCTGGGCAAAGGCAATCAGATCAGACATGCGGGCCATGGTGCCATCGTCATTCATAATTTCGCAAATAACTGCCGACGGGTTAAGCCCGGCCATGCGGGCAATGTCCACGCTCGCTTCCGTATGGCCGGCCCTTACCAGAACGCCACCGTCGCGGGCGACCAGCGGGAAAACATGTCCGGGTGAGACCAGATTGTTCTTGTCATTATCGTCATCTATGGCAACCGCAATGGTATGCGCCCTGTCTGCCGCTGAAATACCGGTGGTAATGCCTTCTGCCGCCTCAATCGAGACCGTGAAGGCGGTTTGGTGGCGAGAATTATTTTTCTGGCTCATGAGCGGCAAATCAAGAACCCTGACGCGATCGCTTTCAAGCGCCAGACAAATCAATCCGCGACCATATTTGGCCATGAAATTAATTTTTTCTGACGTGGCCATTTGGGCTGGAATGATAAGGTCGCCCTCATTTTCCCGGCATTCATCATCGATCAGAATAATCATGCGCCCTTGTCTGGCGTCTTCAATCACATCTGCGATATCCGAGAGAAACTCTTTGCTCATTCTGAAATTCCTATAGTCATGCGATCAAGATAGCGCGCCAGAATATCAATTTCGAGATTGATTTCGTCACCGGCCTTGCGCTCGCCAAAAGTGGTCAGCCTGACTGTGTGGGGAACTATATTCACCGAGAAAATTTCCGCACTCACATCATTTACCGTCAGTGATACCCCGTCCAGCGTGACGCTTCCCTTGGCAGCAATCAGTCGAGCAAGCCGGCCCGTGGGGATCGCCACATTATATTTTAGCGAACCCTGTTCCTCCTCAATGCTTTGAATGCTGACCACCACATCCACATGGCCTGTCACCATATGACCGCCAAGCTCTTCCCCGACCCTGATCGCACACTCCAGATTCACCGGATCGCCGATCTTTAACTGACCCAGGGTCGAGCAGCGACCGGTTTCCTGGGAGACATCAAAACCGAGCCAGCCATCGCCTTTTTCCACCACAGTCAGACAGGCACCAAGACATGAGACCGATGCTCCAATGGCGATATCAGCCGTATTATATGCGGTCTCGATTTGCAGTCGTTTTGCGCCCGAGCCTTCGACCGAACGCACACGCCCCAGGTCCGTTATAATACCAGTAAACATGAGTGCTTCTTAATGGGTTGCGCTGAATTTTTCTAGCACATCATTACCGATTTTTTCCGAGCTTATCCGGCGGAACCCTCTCTGGCGCAAAACAAGCGCAATATCCTTACCCCCAAGTGCGGGCAAGGCATCATCCCCCAGCTCAACCGGGGCCCTGAACCAGGCCACATGGTCCACAAATCCTGACGCCAGAAAACTTTCACTGACCTTGGCGCCTCCCTCTACCATCAAGCGGGTCAATCCTTCCTCCGCCAGATGCGCCAGTACGCCCGCAAGATCGCGGCAATCGGGCACGGTCAGGATTTTTACGCCCATGCCCTGATATTTTTTACTCGCTTTTTCATTCGCTGCTTTTTCAGAAATAATCCAGACGGGCACTTTGTCTGCAGTTTGCACCAGTTTTGATGCGACCGGTGTTTTCAGGGAGCTATCCAGGATGATACGGACCGGGGAGCGATTTTCAGATCCCGGTATCCGGCAGGTCAGCGTGGGGTCATCGGCCAGGATCGTGCCAAGCCCCACCAGAATGGCATCATGACTGGCACGCATATAATGGCCTTGCTCACGCGCCAGCCTGCCCGTTATCCACTTTTCTTTTGTACCCCCACCAGCGGCACTAACGGCACTGGCAGCAATTTTGCCATCGCTTGAAGTGGCAAGTTTCAAAGTAATCATGGGTCTCTTTTTTTTAATGCGGAGAAAAAAACCCTGATTAAGATCGCGCGCTTCATCCTCCAGCAGCCCGGATTGAACCTCCATGCCGGATTTTCGCATGCTCTCGCCCCCCCGACCGGACACTCTCGGGTCCGGATCCTCAAGGGCATAGATGCATTTTACGATGCCCGCACCTGCTAGCAGATCAGCACAGGCAGAGGTCTCGCCCACATGAGCGCAGGGCTCAAGCGAAACATAGGCAAGCGAACCAATCGCATTTTCACCAGCCAATGCCAGCGCATTTTGTTCCGCATGGGGTCGGCCAGTTTTTGATGTTTGTCCCTTTGCAATGAGTTGGCCATCCTTGACCAGCATGCAGCCAACCGACGGGTTGGGCCAAGATGAACCCAAACCCTCCCGCGCCAGTTCAAGCGCGGCCGCCATCCATTGATGATCATCTTCTGTAAAGAGGTTAGTCGTCTTTGGCCTCGTCATCGGCTTTGTCTTTGGTCTCGTTTTCGATGTCACCAGACATGCTGTCCAGGAACTCCTCGAAATCCTTGGCTTCACGGAAATTCTTATAGACCGAGGCAAATCGCACATAGGCGACCTGATCAATGCTCTCCAGTCCTTCCATAACCAGCTTGCCCACGGTTTCCGCCTCAATCTCACTGTCTCCCATGCTCTCAAGCTGACGAACCATTCCATTGACCAGACGATCAATGCGCTCGGGTGCAACCGGGCGTTTTCTGAGGGCAATTAAAATGGAACGCTCCAGCTTGTCACGATCAAATGGCACGCGGCGACCATTTCGTTTCTTGATGGTCAGCGCCCGAAGCTGAACCCGCTCAAAGGTGGTAAAACGCGCACCACAGCCAGTGCACAAGCGACGTCGACGAATCGCGGACTTGTCTTCAGTGGGTCTCGAGTCTTTGACCTGTGTTTCTTCGTTTCCACAAAATGGACAGCGCATGGCTCTCCCCCTTCCCTTACCAAGTTATATTTTATTATCCACTATTGTTCACCAAGTTCCGGATAAATGGGAAAATCTTTGCAAAGCCCCAGCACTTTTTCCCGGACTTTGTTTTCCGCTTCTGAATTATCATCCTCATGGCCAGCCAGACCTTCCAAAACCTCGGTCATCCAGTCCGCAATATCCTGGAACTCCTTGATGCCAAATCCCCTGGTTGTTCCTGCGGGTGAGCCAATGCGAATGCCAGACGTAATAAAGGGTTTTTCAGGATCAAACGGCACGCCATTTTTGTTGCAGGTGATATGGGCCCGCTCAAGAGTCTCATCGGCTGCCTTGCCAGTCAGGCTCTTGGGCCGCAAATCAATCAGGGAGAGATGGGTGTCCGTACCACCGGAGACCACATCAAAACCGTTGGCTAACATACGGTTGGCCATGGCTTTTGAGTTTTCAACAACGGCGTGGGAATAGGATTTAAACTCAGGGCGCAAAGCCTCACCAAAAGCCACCGCCTTGGCCGCGATCATATGCATCAGCGGGCCACCCTGCAAACCCGGGAACACTGCCGAATTGATTTTTTTACCCAACTCCGGGTCAGTGCTTAAAATCATACCTCCGCGAGGACCGCGCAGAGTTTTATGGGTTGTAGTGGTCACCACATGAGCATGAGGTAATGGCGATGGATGAACGCCACCGGCAACCAGGCCGGCGAAATGTGCCATATCCACCATCAGAAGCGCACCAACAGAATCCGCTATTTCCCTGAAGCGCGCAAAGTCAATTTCCCTGGGGTAAGCAGACCCACCGGCAATAATCAGCTTGGGATTATTTTCCTTGGCCAGAGTTTCAACCTCATCAAAATCGATCTGATGATCTTTTCTGCTGACGCCATATTGCACGGCATTAAACCATTTTCCCGACTGGGCCGGGGGCGCACCATGGGTGAGATGACCACCAGCGGCCAGAGACATGCCTAGAATGGTATCGCCCGGTTGAAGCAATGCCATCATCACAGCCCCGTTGGCCTGGGCACCTGAATGGGGTTGAACATTCACAAATGCGCAATCAAAAAGCCGTTTGGCGCGATCAATGGCCAATGTTTCAGCATGGTCTACCTGCTCACAGCCCTGATAATAACGACGACCAGGATAGCCCTCAGCATATTTGTTGGTCATCACCGAAGACATGGCTTCAAGAACCGCCTTCGAGACAATATTTTCTGAAGCAATCAGTTCAATCTGGTTTTTCTGGCGCGCAATCTCGCCCTTGATGGCCGCATGGATTTCCGGATCAGTCTCGCTGAGAGGGCTAGTAAAGAACATGTCCGGCTCACTGCTGTACCCAGATGTCTGGATGGTATTATTCTCTGAGCTGGTCATTAAAGTTTGTCCGCCCGACGCTGGTGGCGGCCTCCTTCAAAATCGGTTTCCAAAAACACATCCAGGCAATCCAGGGCCACCTCGACCCCAATCATGCGCGCGCCCAAAGCCAACACATTGGCATCATTATGCTTGCGAGCCAACCGGGCGGCAAGAGCATGAGAGCAAAGCGCCGCCCGGACAGCGGAATTGCGGTTAGCGGCAATCGAAATGCCAATGCCGGACCCGCAAACAATCACACCCCTCCCGGCACGACCTTCTTCAATGGCGCGCCCCATGGCATGACCAAAATCGGGGTAATCCACAGACTCTTCACTGTCCGTGCCAAGGTCCAGAACTTCCAAACCCTTGCCCTGAAGTCTTTCTTTTAGCAGTTCCTTCAATGCAAATCCGGCATGATCTGCCGCCAAAGCTATGATATTATTGACCATTCCCAGAGCTGTTCCCTTACCCAAATCCCTAACCCAAAAATAATCGGCGCCCAAAAATCAAGGCACCAGTTTTTCATACCACATATTGCTGATCGCAACCAACCATACACTACAACTGGCAGGAAAAAGAATATTTTACCCGCTCACATCAGAAATAATGGAACAGATCAAGGTTTCATGCGCTAAGGCTACTTAACCAAAACAGAGCGCGGCATTTTTATAGTAATCACCGGGTTTTTACATATTTTTTGTGGTTTTCTGGGTATATTTACAGTATTCGAATAGCAAGCTGACAGTGTACATCCTTGAATACGGATTATTCGCCATGAATGAGTCTAAAAACAGCCAGGTCAACCGTGATTTTCTTCTGGAACTGACCACAGAGATTGTGGCGGCTTATGCCGGATACAATGCGCTCTCTTCTGATGACCTGCCCGATCTGATTGGAAAGGTTTATGACACCCTCAGCAAATTAGCCCATAGCCCGGACCATGGCGCGACCACCAAACAAAGCCCGGCGGTTCCGATCAGCAAGTCGGTCGAAGACGCTTTTATCATTTGCTTGGAAGATGGAAAAAAGCTGAAAATGCTGAAACGTCACCTGCGTACAAAGTATAATTTGAGCCCCGACCAATATCGACGAAAATGGGGATTGCCGGCAGATTATCCCATGGTTGCACCGTCCTATGCCAAAAAGCGTTCCCGGCTGGCCAAAAAAAGCGGGCTTGGCCGAGGCAAAAAAACGGGCAAATAAAATCCCTCTTCCCTATGAGGATTTGCACGCCGGGAGAGATGTGGAAATTCGCTTGCTGTGAGCCGAATTTTGTCTTTAGCGGCGGCGACGAAGGTTCTTTTTATCCAACATATATTCAAGCTTCTGAACCACAACCCGGATCAGTTCGTTCTTGGTTGTGTGTGTGGAGCCTACGATCGAAACTTCGTGTTTGCTGACAGGATCAAGGGCCGAAACCTTGACGCTTTTTCCCATTGAAATGAATTCGATATAATAACTGCCCTCTTGAAAGTTAGACACCGCCGCCTCCTGTCAGGCAGCACGCCGGACTTTTAACTGGCACCAGATCTTTTCAAGAGCGTCCACCAGTTCGGTCATCATTTTATCTGTATGCATGGGGCCGGGCGTCAAACGCAGCCGTTCGGTTCCCTTTGGCACGGTAGGATAGTTTATGGGCTGAACATAAATATTATGGTCAGCCAGAAGAGTGTCCGTCACTTGTTTGCACAGAACCGGGTCTCCCACCAGGATGGGAACGATGTGACTTTCCGACGGCATCACTGGCAGACCGCGTTCCTTAAGAAGCTTTTTCAGCTTGGCTGCGGCAGCCTGATGTTTTTTTCGCTCCACCTCGCTGGTTTTGAGATGGCGAATGCTGGCGAGCGCACCCGCGGCTAAAATTGGGCAACTGGAGGTCGTGAAAATGAAGCCCGGGGCATAACTGCGTATGGCATCAACCAGCGCTTTTGAAGCTGCAATGTAGCCACCCATAACACCATAGGCCTTGGCCAGAGTCCCCTCGATGATGGTAATGCGATCAGCAATCCCGTCGCGCTCGGAAATACCGCCTCCCCGGGGACCATAAAGTCCAACCGCATGCACTTCATCAAGATAAGTGATGGCACCATATTGATCGGCAAGATCACATATCTCAGCGATGGGTGCGATGTCACCATCCATGGAATAAACGGATTCAAAGGCGATGACTTTAGGAACTCCAGGATCGGACTGAGCAAGATGCATGCGCAGATGTTCCAGATCATTATGCCTGAAAATGCGCTTGTCACCCTTGCCATCCCTGATGCCGTGGATCATGGAGGCGTGATTCAACTCGTCTGAATAAATAATACAATTCGGCAAAATATGAGACAGCGTTGAAAGAGTGGCCTGGTTGGAAACATACCCAGAGGTAAAAAGCAATGATGCTTCCTTCCTGTGCAAATCCGCCAGTTCTTTCTCCAGAAGCACATGATAATGGTTGGTACCGGCGATATTTCTTGTGCCGCCCGACCCGGCTCCACATTCATCCAGAGCACGATGCATGGACTCGATCACTTTCGGATGCTGGCCCATGCCCAGATAATCATTAGAGCACCAGACTTCTATGTCTTTCGGCTCTTCCTGCTCGGAGAAAAGCGTTGCTTTCGGGAACTGACCACGATGCCTGGAAATCTCTGCAAAGACACGATAACGCCCTTCATCCCGGACCTTGCTGGTGGCTTCGTGAAACAGCTTTTCGTAATCCATTTTTTTCTCCGGCTCTCTGGCCAACGTGCAAATCCAGACCTCGATTCTACGGACCCTGCCTCTTTATGTTGTCACAGTGTAATTCTTATGATTAACGCCTCAACGAAGGTCAATCTGTCTTTGATAAATATCACTAAGATATATATCACTAAAAAAAGCGCAGTTGGTCACTCCAAAAGCGCTCTAAATTCCTCAAATTCCTACGCATATGGCGAAATTCATCCAAATTGAAGATTTGGTCCTCCAGAACTTCCGCTAATTGCTCGTCATAGAGTTCATTTACGATCTTGGCGATGGCACGACCCTCATCGGTAATGGCAATTCGAACCGCCCTTTTGTCATGATCTGCCTGCTGGTGTGAAATATAGCCCGCATCCACCAGTTTTTTGAGATTATAGGAAACATTGGAGCCCAGATAATAACCGCGGGTTCTGAGTTCCCCCGCTGTCATTTCATTTTCACCAATATTATAGAGCAACAGCGCCTGGACCGCATTGATTCGTGTGCATCCCTTATCTTCAAGGCGGGTGCGCAGAACATCCAGCAGACGTCTGTGAAGTCGTTCTATCAGCCTCAGACAATCTAGAAAAGTCTCTTTGATATGAGCCGATTCCGTTTCTTCGCCTAAATTTTCAGGGGCGACATATTCGTTACTCATGTGACCTCCTTTTGCGTTCGGCTGAAGTTTGATAACATAGGTAAGCGCGAATCTCCTAAATATCTCTTAAGATTATACTGGCGACGGGATCAAAACCGGTATCAGATGTCTCCATCTAACATCTTGAAAATGCCGGAAAAATCCAATCCGCCATGACCTGAGTCGGTAAATTCCTGATAGAGTTCCTGCGCTTTGGCCCCCAAAGGTGTTTTCGCCCCTGTATCTCCCGCAGCGCTTTGCGAAAGGCCCAAATCCTTGAGCATCAAAGCGGCCGCAAATCCGCCTTCATAATTCCGGTTTGCAGGCGAGGATGGCACCGGCCCCGGCACTGGACAATAAGTATCAAGGGACCAACAACGGCCTGACGATGTGGAGGAGACATCGAACAAGATCTGATCATCAAGGCCGAGCTTCCTGCCCAAGGCAAACGCTTCGGCGGTGCCAATCATGGATATGGCCAAGAGCATATTATTGCAGATTTTTGCAGCCTGCCCGTTTCCAGAGCCTCCGGTGTGGATTATTTTTGCGCCCATAGCTTGCAAAATTGGTTCTGCCTTGGCGAAAGCCGCTTTACTGCCCCCCACCATAAAAGTAAGCGTTCCCGCCTCCGCCCCGCCAACACCACCCGAGACCGGAGCATCAACCATTTCAAAACCGGCCTCTGCCGCCTCAGCGGCGACTTCGCGTGCCGTGGCCACATCAATGGTGGAACAATCGATCAGCAAGGTGTTTGCAGCAGCCTTGGCAATTATTCCCTCCGGCCCCTGGTAGACCGCCTTCACATGTGGCCCTGCCGGAACCATGGAAATAACCATATCAACATTTGCCACTGCCTCTGACAGAGAGGACGCACTGGCTGCTCCCGCCTGTTCGGCTTTCTTCATCAGTTCAGCGGACAGGTCATATGCTGTGACAAGCTGGTCCGCCGTCAAAAGATTCCTGACCATGGGCAAGCCCATATTGCCCAGTCCGATAAATGCTAAGCGTGCCATGCTATTTCTCCGCTAATCAAACTTGAGTTCCATATTGTGGAAGGGTTGAAAATGTCTGTCCACCAGCTCTTCTCCCACATCTTCGAGCGTTACCGGATCCCATTTGGGATCATTATCCTTGTCCAGCAAAAGTGCTCTGACTCCCTCATAAAAGTCATGTCCCTGAAGGGTTTGGCAGGCCAGGTGGAATTCCTGCTTCATGTTTTCGTCAAAGCTGAGGGAGGCTCCCTCCCGCAACTGCCGAAATGTAACTTTCATCGAAGTTGGAGATTTGGTTTTGAGCAAAGTCGCTTTTTCTGTCGCCCATTCGTCTGTCTCTGCCTCAAGGGCAGCGATAATGTCCTCAACCGAATCCTGCCCGAATACGCGATCTATCATAGTAAGATACGGCTTTAATTTCGATGGACCCGGGTCGCGGGAAAGGCGGTCAATAATTTGATCGACCAGGGCGTGGTCGAGCGCGCCGGCTGAGGTTAAAGCAGCCACAAATTTCCCAATTTCAGAGCTCGGCACATAAGCCTGGGTTATACCCAGAGCACAGGTTTCTGCCGCTCTAATACGATCGCCAGTCAGAGCCAGATACATGCCCACATTGCCTGGCAAGCGCGGCAGGAAATATCCCCCACCCACATCAGGGAACAATCCGAGCCCCGTTTCGGGCATGGCAAACATTGTCTTGTCGGTGGCTATGCGGTGCGAGCCATGAACCGAGAGGCCAACCCCGCCACCCATGGTAATGCCATCCAGCATAGCCA
>JACZYI010000151.1 GCA_022571175.1 Pseudomonadota bacterium | reverse complement strand
CTGCGTTGAGCAGAGTCATACATTCGGCAGGTAAACCAGCTCTCTACGAACCACAACAAGTTTACTAAATTTGGACTACATCGCTTGTTTAATTATGATTAACGCTGTGGGATCAGTGTCACGCCTGTGAGGCAACAATGTGGCCGGTATTATTTATGGATGATTTTAACAATCACACTATTGGATGATTTCGATTGTATCGCCCACTTCAATGGGGCCCGCTTGCAATACCCGGGCATAAACCCGGCTCCAGCCCGGATTCTTGTCCTGCAATATGCGCGCAAGTTTCCGGCCCGGTAAATAGTCCGCCACATGACGGCAAGGGGCGGTGTAGGAAGTAATTTCCAGCAGTACATTGACCATACCGCCAGCACTCTTGCCAATTTCCAGGCGCATTCCGGGAGTCATAGTATCCCAGTTGATGCCTGAAATTGTGATATTTTCACCGATGGCACCGGGAATGATTGATCCGCCCTCGCCCTGCAAGGCGGTGATGCGCTCCACTGAATAGAGACAAACAGCGCGGTCGGGCCCTCCATGGACTTTGAGATTTCGCTGACGATCACCCGCGACGCCCCCGTGCGTGACCTGCGCCGAGCCATTAACTGGGAGCTTGGGAACACCACCGTCAGAGATATTTATGGAGACTATTTTTCCGCGCACAGCTTAATTCAACCCCATATTTTGACGGCGAATGTCCATAAGTTCCTTCAGTCCCGGCCTAAAATAGCGAAGGCATCTGCATAGTCCGGGTCGATCACCGTGGCCGCTGTGAACAGTGGTATGGCCTTTTCAAGTGCCGCGAGTCTTTGTTCAAACCGTTGGGCAAATTCGTATAAGCCACGCAAATAAAGATTATAGGCCTTGCTGCTGGTGGTGGCTATTTCCACCATGGTCTCATTCCCGGTGCCCAGAGTGACTTTCAGGGCATCAACAATGGCATGGGAAATCTCATCCTGAATAGCAAAGATATTACTGATGCTGCGGTCATAGGTCTCGGACCATAAATGTGTATCTGTGCGCACATCAATCAACTGGGCGGTTATCCTGACCATATCGCCACTGGTGCGGACACTGCCTTCCAGCACATGATCCACATTCAGGGCTTTGCCAATTTCGGCGAGTGATATGCCGGACTGGCCCTTGAAGGCAAAGGATGATGTGCGTGATGTGACCCTGAGACCGTCAATTTTAACCAATACATTCAGTAATTCTTCGGCGATGCCATCGCCAAAATATTCCTGATCACCCGCCGCACTCATATCGGCAAATGGCATGACCGCGATGGTCTGAACACCGGGCGTCTCAGTAACAACCAATTCGCCTTCATCCGCCGATGGTCCCATATTCTGCCAGGCGATAAATGCCAGTGCAGCCACCAAGGCCGCGCCGATAATCACATTCAGTTTTTGCCCGGTGTTGTGGGTAATGCTCGCGTCTGCATCAACTTCCTCGGTTTTCATAACGCCCTGAGGAGTCATCTCAAAAGCCCAGGACAAAAGTAACGCAATGGGCAGGCCCAAAGCTATTACAATTGTCACAAATTGATTGGTCCATTCGGGAAAGCCGAATTGCGGGAAAACCGTATCAGCCACTTGAATGATTACCCAGCCAAGAATCACATAGGCAATGCCCACCCGCACCACGTTCCGGCGTTTTAATTCTGCAAATAAACTGCTCATCCGCGTAAATCCACCAATGCATCGCAACTGGACTGCTCCGGCTGCCAGTTTGCCGTAGGTGGAGTCACACCGCAATAGAGTTCCAGCAGTTTGGTCATTTGCCTGGCCGCCTGCGCTCTCGCAATCTGAACCGAGTCCTGATAACGAAGGTCCAGAGCAACCAGATCAAAAACCGGGCTATTCCAGATTATATTCTCGATAAATCCGCTACGAACCAGCCCGTCCAGAAGCACCATGCCCTCATCCAGCTTTCCCGCCGCCACCAGCAGAAGCACAAAATTAAGCTGCTCGGAGGCTGACCTGACCCCACCTGCCCGCACGCGAGCCATTTCCACCAGCGCCGGCTCGATAAAGGTGGCGGTCTCACCTGCCTTGCCAATTCCCTCGTAAGCTCTGGCTGCAAAGGCCGCACGGTTCAGAGTAAAAAGCCCGCGATAACTGACCTCGGCCCCGGCCAGTTCCCAAATTATGTCCGCCTCAAAAGCCGCAAGCTTGAAATCCCGGGCCACCAGCGCCACCAGCAAAAGATTATTCTGCCATGAAGCGACCCCGGGGTTTGACGCCACCAGCGCCCAGGCCTTTTCGATCGCAGCCTCTCCCTGGCCGGTATAGGCTTCAATCCAGCCATCGCCCACCAGATCAAATTTTCGCGCTTCTTCCGGCAGACCTATTGCCAGCAGATATCCCGACAAAAGCCGGGTTTGCACCTGGTGGCTGACCCCCGCCTCAATCGAGCGCAAGAGCTGAATGATTGCGTCTTTCGCCCTGCCGGTCTGGAAATAAATATTTGCCATGCCAAGATTGCCAAGGAGTGCGTCCATCTCTGACAACTTCTGATAAACCGCAAGCGCCTTTTCATAACGCCCAAGCCGCGTCAAATTCAGGGCATAATTAAACCGGGTCATGGTTGAGAGCGGGTCAATGGTCACCGACAGCTTGAGATCATCCATGGCATCTCCCGGGCGAGCCATTTTATCGATCAGGAGTCGTGCCCGCCAGTTGATAGCCTGAATCATGCCCGGATTTATGGCAAGCGCCCGGTCATAAGAGCCGAGTGCGCCCCGATTATTACCTTTAATTTCAAGCAGTTGTCCCCGAAGAGCCAGCGCCAGCGGATCATTGGCATCCAGCTTCAGGGCATCATGCACATGGGGTGACATCTGCGCCAGCACCTCCTCGCTCTCATTCAGATCCAGCAGTCCGGGCTGGTTGCGAAGCTCGTATAGGGCAGAGGCCAGAACCGCATGGCCCTTGGCGAAGCTGGGATCCAGTTTTATGCACCGTTCCAGATGGCTGATGGCAATGACCGTATCCACCCAAGTGCCGGTGCCGAGCAAATATCGCCCTTTGAGATAAGCGTCATAGGCCTCGAAATCCGGGCGTTTATCAGGAAGTGATACGGCGTTATCTGCCAGCAGCTCTCCGCCAAGTTCGCTCAGAATACCGCTTAAAATCTGGTCGTGAATATGAAAAATCTGTGAGGTTTTCTCCTCGAAGGATTCCGACCAGAGACGAAACCCGGTTTTGGCTTCCACCAGGCGAACCGTGATACGAACCCGGTTGCCGGCCGTTATGGCGCTACCTTCCAGCACGTGAGCCACACCCAGCCGGTGAGCAATTTCCACATTTTCAATTTCCTGCCCCTTGAAAGCAAAGGAAGAGGATGAGGATGTTACGCGCAAGCCCGGTACTTCCGCCAGCCGGTCAAGAAGCTCTTGAGCAAGACCGGAGGCAAAATAATCACGGCCGGGGTCATTGGTCAAATTTGCGAACGGGAGCACGGCGATGGAGGTGGGCTCACTCAGACCATTTTCGGGTCCGTCCCCTTTTTTGTTAAAGAACCATTCAAGGCCAGCGATTGTGACCAGAATTATAACGGCAATGGCAAATTGCTTCGATCTGTACCCTTTATTCTTGCCGGCCATTATTCACCCTTCAGATAACCGAAAGAACGGCGGAAAATAGCCAACTCTCGCAAGCCGGCACGAACCACATTGCGCCTGTTCCGATCGTCCCGGAATGGCACCAGGCCCTCTCCCACTCTCAACCACAGAAAATCTAACAGAATCATACGCCTTAGACCAGAAAAAGGGGGATCACCTCAGGACAGGCAGGAGAGTTTTTGTTTGCGCCCATAAAAAAGGTCGCGAGCGGGCGACCTTCCTTTATTCTATGAATTTTTGATTGCCCTATTTCTTGCGGGCGATGCGGGCTACTTCGCGCTCCACAACGTCGCGCACAATCTGAGGCAGACTATCATCCAGATAGGCCTGAAGCATGGGTTTCAACAGCTCCCGTACCAGGCCTTCAAGCGTATTGTCGGCGCCGTCATAGCCCGCCACCATAATCGCGGATAATCTATCAAGAGATTCCTGACTCGATTGCTCGGTAACATCTGCCACCAGAACATCGGGTTCCATTGGCGGTTCATCGGGTTCGTCCGGTTCAGACTCTTGCTCCGATGTTTCCGTCTCGTCCGCACCTTCTTCAGCGTCCATGATGCTCTCGATATCATCGTCGGACGCCACCTCTTCCATTTCTTCGGTCAGCTCAAGCACGTCATCCTCTGCCTCGGCAGCCGCTTCAATTTCAGGTTCGGGTTCGGGTTCGGGTTCAGGCTCGGGATCAGGTACGGGCTCGGGCTCAGGTGCGGGTTCCGGGTCAGTCACAACTTCCGCCACCGGAGCGGCCTCGCTTTCCTCATTAGCGTCGGCAGACACATCAGCGCTTGCGTCTTCATCATCATCAGAAATAATACGCCGAATGGAGGCGAGTATTTCCTCCATTGTCGGTTCTTCCTGGGAGTCTTGCTCACTCATAGATACTATCCCTCCGAGGCCTCAATACCATTCATGGCCAACCATATGGTTAATTATATGGTTAACTGGCGGAAAGCATAGAGCCAAACGGTTAACAGATTGTTTTCAAGGAAATTTCCTTGAGGGCTTATGCCACCCCTAGTCGATACCCCAGCCCACAAACTGGAATTTAACATCGTCATAATATTCGCCAACATCGTATAGCTCAACCTGCAGATTCAAGGACATGGCATTCAGACGACCCATGGCCTCCAACAGTGAAAAAGCTGCAACATATTCGTTGCGCTGAGACCTGACCAGATTGACCCGTGCGTCCAGAAGTTCCTGCTGGGCATCCAGCACATCCAGAGTAGTTCGTGAACCCACAATGGCTTCCTGGG
>JACZYI010000150.1 GCA_022571175.1 Pseudomonadota bacterium | reverse complement strand
TTGTTTCTGGAGCATATAGCCACTGTCACGACCCGCCATATCCCACATCTGGAAGGGGCCCATGGGCATGCCAAAATCGAAGATCGCCTGGTCTATCTCTGACGGACTTGCACCTTCCAGAAGCAGCAACCCGGCTTCTCGTCCATAGCCTTCAAGCATTCGATTGCCGATAAAGCCGTGACAAACGCCAGAGACCACGCCCACCTTGCCAATTTTTCTGGCCAGTTTGAGCACCGTTACAACTGCATCGGGAGCCGTTTTTCTGGCTTTTACGATTTCCAGCAGGCGCATGATATTGGCGGGCGAGAAAAAATGAGTCCCCATCACGTCTTCAGGTCTCGAGGTCATGGCAGCAATTTCATCAATATTCAGATAGGAGGTATTGGTGGCCAGTATAGCACCCGGTTTTGCCAGGCGATCAAGTTTGCTGAATATATCTTTCTTGATTTCCATTTTTTCGAAAACCGCCTCGATGATTATATCTGCATCCGCCAAGTCTTCCATCTTGATGGTGGAGGTCAGTCGGCCCATGCGTTCTTCAATCTGGGCCTCGCTCACTTTGCCCCGTTTGGCGCTGATGCCATAATTCCTGGTGATGATCTCAAGCCCGCGCTCAAGTGCTTCTTTGGAAGTTTCCAGAATGGTGACGGGAAAGCCAGCGTTCAGGAAGGCCATGCCAATGCCACCGCCCATGGTCCCGGCGCCAATAATACCAATCTGACTTATCGGTCTCGGGGCAATTTCCTTGCCGATGCCTGGCACACGGGAACATTGGCGTTCGGCGAAAAAGATATGTTGCATCGCTGCCGATTGTGGGGAGGCCATGCATTGTGAAAATAATTCGCGCTCCCTGGCCAATCCTTCATCAAAGGGCAGGGTGAGTGCGGCCTCCACCGCTTGAATACATCGTTCCGGGGCGAAATATCCCCTTGATCGTCGGGCTATGGATTTTCGGTAATTTTCAAAAAAATCATCTTCAAGAGTTTTTCGATCAATCTCCAGATCGCAGGTGCGCCGCGCCAGACTGCCGGATTCCATTATTTCATCGGCATAGGTGAGAGCATCGGCCATGAGATTATCTTTTGAAATGCGGTTGATAATGCCCGCTTCCCTGGCCCGGCCTGCGGACAGTGGTTTTCCCGAGACAATCATGTCTAGTGCGATTCTGACACCGGCCAGTCGGGGCAGCCGCTGGGTACCACCAGCGCCCGGAATAAGTCCCAGTTTTACTTCGGGCTGGCCAACTTTTGTCTTCTCATGGGCAATTCGATAATGGCAAGCCAGAGCAAGCTCAAGACCGCCCCCCAGAGTGGTGCCATGAATGGCTGCCATGACGGGTTTGGCCGAGGCTTCGACGATATTCAGTGCATCCGGCAGAAAGGGCTCCTGCGGGGGTTTGCCAAACTCGCGGATATCAGCGCCGGCCACAAAGGTACGCCCGGCACAATAGATCAAAATCAAACTGACGGAGGACTCCTGATTGGCAGAATGGATGGCATCCACCAGCCCCTGCCGGACAGCTTGAGAGAGGGCATTGACCGGTGGATTATCAATCTCAACCAGCGCGATGCCATTTTCGATCTTGGTGGTGACAGGGCACATGTTTTTTCCTTTGCCATGGTTGTTGAACCCCAAAGAAAGCCACGGCGGAACGGTTCCGTCAATAATGATATTTTAAATTCAGCTTTCAATCCCGGAAAGGAGGGGAACAAAGGCGACCGGCCCGAGATCAATTTCGTCGAATTTACTTTCCGATCTTCTGATGAGTTTGATCAGGCGTTGAGAGTAGCTGCCATCAACAACGGGCATGACCAAACGGCCACCGTTTTTCATCTGGTTTTTCAGGGCCGAAGGAATTTCGCCACCGCAGGCGGTTGCAATTATTCCGTCATAGGGTGCGTTTTTTTCAAAACCCTGAATACCATCCCCGTCGATGACCTCGATATTATCAAATCCAAGTTCCTTCAGCCGTGTGGAGGCGCGTGCAGCATGGTGGCCGATTCGCTCAATTGTGGTGACCTGACCCGCGACTCGCGAAAGAATAGCCGCCCCATATCCTGACCCTGTTCCAATTTCGAGAACATTGGACCGGAGATCCAGCTCCAGCGCCTGGATCATCAGAGCCACCACATAGGGCTGGGATATGGTCTGGCCTTTACCGATGCGCAGGGGGCCATCCTCATAGGCTCTGGAGAGAAGCGCCTCAGGCACAAAAACCTCCCGGGGCACAGTTGCCATGGCTTTCAGCACTGTCTGCTCTTTAATGCCGCGAGCTTTTAATTGACGAAGGACCATCTCACTTCTCTGTATGAGTAAAGCTTGAGCGGTCATTTAATGGTCCCTTAGTTCCTGTTTTACCCGGAGTTATTCCCAAGACTCCTTGGCGTTTATAGCCGCACCCTATATGATTTTGTAGCAATCCGGCTAGTTTTGGGCGAAATTTGGTCGCATTTCCTTATTAGGAAATGCTTGGAGTGTCTATTTGGATGATGAATTGCCTGGATTTGGTAATGGGCAAGGATAGAGAGGGCCGCTGGCATGAATTTTTCAAAACTCGCAGTCTCAGTTATTTTTGCAAGCAGCATGGCTGCTTGTAGCGGGCCTACCCATATGGAGGACGCCCGCAATGCTGGCCCGGGTGCCACCGCATTTTCCGAGGCTCTGAGGCAGGGCTATGTCAGTCTTGCGGCGGCTGAACAACAAGAAGCCGATGGGCGGGACAGCATAAACTTTGCCGAAAAGGCCATTCGAGCTGCCACAGATGGAGATGTTGCGCCCTATAACTTTTCCACGAGACACATTAAGGCACGCTTTCAAGACGAGCTTGGCATGGCGCGCGAGCGACTGATGGTGGCAAAAAATCATACGGATGCTGATTCCATTCCCCGTGATTTGGCCCGAGCCCAGGTGATGTTCGATTGCTGGATGCAGGAGCAGGAAGAAAATTGGCAACCGAGCCATATCGAAGCCTGCAAGAGAAGTTTTGAGGCAGCAATGGCCACGGTGGAAGATAACTATGCGGAATTGGCCCGGATAGAGCCTGAGCCAGAGCCTGAGCCAGAGGTTATGGTTGTGCCTAAAGCCATCGTTATCCCCGGACCCTATGTGGTTTATTTTGACTTTGACCGCAGTATGCTCTCCAGAGCGGCCAGAGGCATTTTGAATCAAGTGCTGGCCGATATGGATGATTATGACTATGTGGTTATCAGCCTGGCTGGTCATGCAGACCGTTCCGGCCCCGACAAATATAATAATGGAATTTCGGCACGACGGGCTCAAACCGTGGCTGGATATCTGGTAACCGGCGGTGTTGATGAAGGCAAGATCATAATTGAATCATATGGTGAAGGCCAGCCTGCGGTTCCAACCGCTGACGGGGTCCGGGAATCCAGAAACCGGCGCGTGGAGATTGTGATCGAATAAGCCTGGTGGGTGGTGGTGCCGGTAGAGAATGCTCCATTGCAAGACGGATATCGGGGTTTCTTGTTTATCTTAAATTGCTTTCCTGTAGCACCTCTACGTCTTCGGGCAAAATTACCCAATTTTGAGCTGATTTTGCCCAGACATGCAGTTCCGGGAGTATCCAGCAAGTATTGTCAAATGTCCCGCCAGCAATTCCAATGGCTTGGGGGAGAGCTTTGATCTGCCACATGAGTGAACTACCGCAGAAAGGGCAGAATCTGATCTTCACGAAATTTCCAGCATCAGATTTTCGTGCAAAGTTTTTCATCTTTCCTTGTGTGATCTTGACAGCCTGCTTTGGAAAATAGCAGCCAATGCCGAATGCACTGCCTGTTCTCCGCTGACAATCCTTGCAATGGCAAGCACTGACTCTGAGCGGTTTTCCCTGGACGCAGTACCGCACCGATCCACATACGCAGCCTCCGGTAAATGTCATGACGCTCCTTTCCAAGATTGTTCCGGGGGAAGTATAAAACTGACAATACAAATCCGCAAATTGCTGACATGTTTGAGTGTTGTGACTAGGAATTAGTTTATTCAGTTTTGTCGGTTGCGGTCACTGGTTATGCGCACCTGCTACTTGATTTAGATCACATTGGCCGATGGTATCTATTTATAATCGTTTACCAATTCGCCATTTGAGGAGCTAATATATTGCGGCAAGTCATCACAGATTTCATAAAAATCTGATTTTTCGCCAACAAAAATATGCCCCATGGTCTTTAAGCCAGTGGGATGATCGAGTGAGCCAGCAATAATACCAGTAGCATCCAGATTGAAGGGCTCCCAAAAAAGACTGGAGCCGCAGTTACGGCAAAAACCTCTCCGCGCAACATCGGAAGTTTGGTACCAGGCAAGCCCGCAGCTTTTTGTGATGGTGATGTTTACTTTGCGTGCTTTTGAATGCGAGCCAAAATTGCCGTGTAAGCGTTGGCACATGTTGCAATGGCAATTAACCACATCGCGTAAGGGGCCATTCACCTGATAGCGCACTTCACCACAAAGGCAGCCACCAGTGCTGATGGCATTCTCATCTGTCATTTCAGTCCTCTCCAAGCACCTGACAACTGGTCATATTACCAATGCTCTTAATTCTGCTAGAATGTCCGTTTTGAGACCTAATCACATGATTTCTATTTGTAAATACGTTTTGAAAGTAAGATGCATTCACGTAAAAAAAGTGGTGCCGGATGTCTGACTCGAACAGACGACCTGCCGCTTACAAGGCGGCTGCTCTACCAACTGAGCTAATCCGGCGCAAATTTCATTATAGCACCTAATAGGGCGAAGGGGCTCTTTTGCGCGCCGATATTTAGGCCGCTCGGACCCTCTGTGCACGAGGGAAGGGCGTTTTCTTTGCCCGCCCCCCCTATTTTGGCGCTATCCCGCTCATACCGCGCGCTCATACCGGATGATGCCTTCCTC
>JACZYI010000149.1 GCA_022571175.1 Pseudomonadota bacterium | reverse complement strand
CCATAAATAATTGGAAAATTCCCATTTCTTATCATTGACTCCCATATTTTCCCATGATATCCCAAAATGTCCCTGGAGTTGCGTTCTTTGGGCGTTCGCGTCTGGGGTTGGGAGTTTTGGAATAGAACGATTGTCCCCAAGGGGGGTTGGATGCCGTTGTTTTTATCAACAACCGTGATGAAGGTTGACCAGAAAGGCCGTGTTTCCGTGCCAGCAGCCTTTCGCTCGTCTCTGCCTCAGGGCGGGTACCAGGGCATCGTCATTTATCAATCTTTCAAGCGCCCCTGTCTCGAAGGGGCCGATTTGACCTTCATGGAAAAATTGTCAGAAAGCATGCATGGCGACTTCGGACTTTATTCTGATGATCATGAAGCACTTGCCACAGCCACACTTGGTTCAGCTCACCAATTACCGTTTGATCCTGAAGGCCGTGTGGGACTGCCAAAAAAACTGATGATGCATGCGGGAATTTCAGATGAAGCCACATTCGTGGGACTTGGCTGGAAATTCCAGATATGGGAACCAGCCGCCTTTGAGCAGCACAATGCGACCCAGATATCTTTGGCGGCAGAAGCGTCCAAAGCCATGAGCCCTCTATCGCGCCGCCCCGAGGGAGGCGAGCAATGACCGCCCAGGCGATCACTTCACCCCTCCATAAACCCGTTATGAGGGACTGGGTGCTTCGCCAATTGTCTCCAAATGACGGTGAGACTTTCCTTGATGGCACTTTTGGGGCTGGCGGTTATTCCGAGGCTATTTTAGAGGCCGCAGATTGCAGCGTATATGGCATCGACCGGGATCCGGAGGCGGTCCTCATTGGCAGGGATCTTGAGCATTCATCCGATGGGCGCTTCACTATTCTGGAAGGCCGCTTCAGCGAAATGGAAGATCTGCTTGGTGGTGTCGGTGTTTCTGAGCTTGATGGCATTGCGCTGGATGTGGGCATGTCCTCCATGCAGTTGGATAACCCGGAACGGGGTTTCTCCTTTCAGGCTGACGGACCCTTGAATATGCGCATGGATAGTATGGGTGAGACCGCAGCCGATGTGATTAATACCCGGGCGGAAATGGAACTGGTGGATATTTTTCAGCGTCTGGGAGAAGAGCCCCGCGCTTTGCGCGTTGCCAAGGCCATTATTAAAGTCCGCGAAATAGAACCAATTTTAAGAACCAGCCAACTGGCGGACATTATCGTAGGCGCGCTTGGTCATGGCAAAAGGAAAAAGAAAGGTCGCTATACGCATCCGGCGACCCGCGTGTTCCAGGCGCTCAGAATTTACGTCAATGAAGAACTGAAAGAATTATCGAATGGTCTGAATGCCGCCGAGCGTCTGCTCAAAGAAGGTGGTCGATTGTGTGTGGTTTCTTTTCATTCTCTCGAAGACCGGATTGTTAAAAAGTTTCTGGCGGCTCGCGGCGGGCTTGAACCTCGCGGGTCGCGACATATTCCGGACGCCCCGTCTCCTGTTCCCAACCCCACATTCCACCTCCCGAGACGGGGTGTCCAGAAGCCTACTGCCGAAGAGATTGGTGGTAATCCAAGGGCGCGTTCGGCCCGGCTGCGCTCAGCGGTCCGGACCGGCGCCAGCCCTTGGTCGGGCGAAGATTGTTCGCCAGCCAACCAGAGACATGGCTCATGAACCGGGCTTTGACCATATTGGGTCTGGCGGCAGTTGTTGTGGCCGGGGTCGGCTTGTATCAATTGAAATATGCGGTGGAAGGACAGGAAAGACTTTTTAACCAGGCCCGGTCCGATTTTTTGGAGGACCAAAAAGCAATAAGGGTATTGAAAGCCGAATGGTCATATCTGAACAGCCCTGATTATCTGCAACAATTAACCAGGCGTTACTTGCGCTTGGGGCCGATGGCGCCAAGCCAGGTGATGCATACGCTTGATGATCTGCCGTGGCGGGCAAGCGATGCAGACCGCATTATGCCCTCATCTGAATTGGTGATGCCGGAACCTCGTCTGGCACCCACCCGCAAACGCTACACCGACATGACCCTCTCTGATTTGACAGGCACATCCGGTAGTGAGCACGCGCTAGACGATTCTGCTGATGCCGAAGCTGGCACTGGCACAGGCGGGGGCTCGGAATGAACAGATCGCGCATAAATCTGAATAGTCTGGCTCGGGAAAAAATGGAAATGGCACGCAACCGCCTGACGGTGGCGGTTTTCTTGTTTGCCGGAATTTTCATTCTTATGGCTGCTCGTATTATTGATTTGGGCTTTTTTGAAAGCGTCAGCGGTTCGATCCGTACACACGCCTCCTGGAATGGGGAGATTCTTCCCAACCGTGCCGATATAGTGGACCGGAACGGCGTTGTGCTTGCTACCAATCTGGAAACATCTTCACTCTATGCTGATCCACGCCTGATTATAGAGCCTGAAGCATCAGCGGTCCGGCTGGTTTCTGTCCTGCCCGATCTGTCCAAAGCCTATGTGGAAGGTAAATTCCGTTCTGGTGGTCGATGTGTCTGGATCAAACGCAAGTTAACCCCAAAGGAGGTGTGGCGAGTCAACGCCCTGGGCATTCCAGGCCTCTCCTTTCAGATGGAAGAAGAGCGCGTCTATCCCCAGGGCTCGATTGCTGCCCATGTGCTTGGATATGTGGACGTGGATGGCAACGGACTTGGTGGCGTAGAGCATTTTTTTGACGCCCGTCTTGCCAACCCGTTGCAGAGTGAGCCCTTGCGACTTTCGATTGATATCAGGGTACAGCACGCCCTGGAGGACGAATTGGCGCGGGCGGTCAATAGTTTTTCGGCCATTGGTGCTGCGGGCGTGGTGATGGATGTGCGAACCGGTGAAATTCTCGCACTGGCCTCGTTACCCGATTTTGATCCCAATCAGGCAAACCGGGCGGTTGATGAACAAAAATTCAATCGTGCCACCGCCGGTGTTTATGAATTGGGCTCGGTATTCAAAACCTTCACCATTGCCATGGCCCTTGAAAGCGGAAAAATTCCTCTGGCCGATGGGTATGATGCGACCGATCCTATCCGGGTATCCCGCTTTTTAATTCGGGATGATCATCCACAAAAACGCTTTCTGACCGTTCCCGAAATCTATGTTTATTCATCCAATATCGGAGCGGCTAAAATGGCGCTGGATCTGGGCACCGATGTGCAGCGGAAATTTTTGGGCAAGCTTGGTTTTTTCCGCCCGGCCAATATTGAATTGACCGAAGTGGGTTTTCCCATCTGGCCGGAGCGCTGGCGCGACATTAACACCATGACCATTGCCTATGGTCACGGCATTGCTATCAGCCCTCTGCAATTGGCAGTTGGTATCTCTGCCATGATCAATGGTGGATACCTTATTCCAGCCACATTGATTGCCAAGCATGAGGGTGAAGATGAGAGTGCTCGTCGGATCATTTCCACCGTGACCAGCGACAAAATTCGCCAGCTTATGCGCGCGGTGGTTACGATTGGATCGGGTGCCAACGCCGATCTTCCGGGCTATCGAATAGGCGGCAAAACAGGCACAGCAGAAAAAGCTGGTTCGGGCGGCTACCAGAAAAAATTACTGGTGTCTTCGTTTGTCGGGGTCTTTCCAATGAATGATCCCCGCTATCTGGTTCTGGCGGTGATTGACGAGCCCAAAGGGACAGAGGCCACATGGAATTTTGCAACTGCGGGCTGGGTAGCAGCACCCGCCGTCAGGAATATTATCGCGCGTATCGCTCCCTTGTTGGGCGTCAGTCCACAGCAGGAAGATGATACCTTGGCGGTGCAGGTGGCTCATTTGATGACCGAGTTCGAATAGGAGACGGAAAGAGGCGGAAATGCAACTTTCAGAGTTGTTAGGACGAAACGGAACCAACTCCGGTGTTGAAATCACCGGACTCTCACTTGATTCGAGAACCGTGGAATCAGGTTATCTCTTTGCTGCTCTCAAAGGTCGAGAGCAGGACGGGAAGGCTTTTATTCCCGAGGCCTTGAAACGGGGAGCGGTTGCAGTGCTGACCGGCCCGGAAGATACTATAGATATCGGCGGGGCGGTGCATGTGGTTGATCCTAATCCGCGCCGTTGTCTGGCCGGACTGGCAGCCAGATATTACCGCTATCAGCCCAGGCATTTAGCTGCAGTCACAGGAACCAATGGCAAGACTTCGGTGGTATGTTTTGTCCGACAATTGCTTGATTTGCTTGAGCGTCCAGCCTGCAGCATAGGCACTCTGGGCGTGCAGTCTGATGTCATGAACAAGGAACCAAGTCTGACCACGCTCGATATCCTGTCTTTCCAGCAAACTCTGGCAGAAATCGCTGAGGCTGGCATCGAATATGCAGCTTTTGAGGCTTCAAGCCATGGCCTTAGCCAGCATCGGGTGGACGGGGCAAAACTGGAAGTGGCTGCCTTTACCAATCTCACGAGGGATCATCTGGATTATCACCAGGACTTTGAAGAATATTTTTATGCCAAAGCCCGCCTTTTTGGTGAATTGCTGCCCCCCACCGGGACCGCCGTGATTGCCTGTGAAGTGGAGTTTGCCAAAGAAATGGAAGCCATCGCCTGGGGCCGTGGCATCAAGGTCATTAAAACCGGACGTTCTGACGCGGCTGATCTCAAGCTCGTTCGTTCCGAGCCCACCGGCGATGGCCAGAATATTCTAGTGAAGTTTGATGGTCAGGAATTTAACATCGAGTTTCCCCTGATTGGTGAATTTCAAGCCATAAACGCCCTCACTGCCGCAGCAATTGTAATCGCCATGGGACTGGAGGCAGTTGATGTCATACCGGTAATTGAACAGCTTGATGGCATTGAAGGCCGGCTTGAAAAAATTACCGATACGCCCGCAGGCGGACGGATCTATGTGGATTATGCCCATACGCCGCACGGTCTGGAAACTTTGCTGATGGCGGTGCGACCCCACACATCAGAAAAATTACATGTAGT
>JACZYI010000148.1 GCA_022571175.1 Pseudomonadota bacterium | reverse complement strand
CGGTCTCGAAGGCGGCGAGGGTGCGTTCCTGATGTGCACGTTCTGGCTCGCCGATTATCTGATTGCCCTCTGCCAGTATGAGCAAATTACGGATGTGGGGCGCGATCAGCGTACAACCCAAATGGCCATGCGAGCACTCCAGGAAGTGGTACGCCGGTATCCGGACTCCCCATATGCAAGAGACTCGCAATTGAAACTGGATCTTACGCGCGACCATTTGGCAGGCAAGGAGATGGAAGTTGGCCGGTTTTATCAATCTCAGGGCCATTATTTGGCGAGTATTGGTCGTTTTAGCAATGTAATCACCAGTTTTCAGACCACTAGCCATGTGCCCGAAGCCCTACATCGGCTGGTTGAGGCTTATCTTGCCTTGGGCGTGGAGACAGAAGCGCAGACAATTGCGGCGGTGTTGGGCTATAATTTCCCGAACAATAAATGGTATAACTATAGTTATAAATTACTGAGGGGCGAAGACCTTGAGCCGGTCTTGGATGAGCGATCTTTCTTCGGGAAGGTTTTTGGAATTTTCTAGAACGAGGGCCTTGCCACCCTCCCGTGATCAGGGCCAATAGTCATGCTGCAAAGACTTCTGATCCGGGATATAATTCTTGTAGAGAAACTTGACCTTGAGTTTTCCACCGGCCTTTCAGTGTTAACCGGGGAAACCGGCGCGGGAAAATCCATTCTTTTTGATGCTTTGGGGCTGGCTCTCGGAGGGCGCAGCGAAAGCGGCCTGGTGAGAGTGGGTCAGGAGAAAGGCAGTGTCACAGCCGTTTTCGAACTGTCACCCGGGCATGCTGCTGTTCAAATTCTTGAACAGAAGGGGTTATCCAATAATGACGATCTCCTGATCCTCAGGCGCCAAATCACTGTTGATGGTCGCTCCAGGGCATTTGTTAATGATGAACCGGTCAGCATCTCCTTTCTTCGTTTGGTGGGCGCGGCTGTGACGGAAATCCATGGCCAACATGACGATCAGGGCTTGATGAACCCGAAAGGTCATCAGACGCTTTTGGATGCTTTTGCCAACCATGAAAAATTGACCACTCATGTGAGGCGTATGCATCAGGACTGGCGTGCGGCTCAGGATCAATTGCAGCAACATGAAAAATCAATGGAGCAGTCCCTTGAGGAGCAAGACTATGACCGGCATTGCCTGGAAGAGCTGATTGAGCTGGACCCACAGGACAGGGAAGAAGAAATGCTGGCCGATGAACGCGCTTTGATGATGCAGTCGGAACGTATTGGCACGGACATATCCGAGATTGCTTCAAGCCTGCAAAAGGACGGCGGCGTCGATGCCACTTTGAGGGGTGCCATGCGATGTCTGGAGCGAATTAAGGGACCTGTCGAGACCCGTCTGGCACCGGTGATTGAAGCCCTGCACCAGGCAAACACAGGGGCCGAAGAAGCCATCAACCATTTAGCTGGTCTGACAAGCGAGATTGCCCAGTCTCCGGAAAGGATCGACGCAATTGAAGAACGCCTGTTTGCGATCAGAGCCATAGCCAGAAAACACCGTTGTCAGCCAGGAGATTTACCGAAAGTCAAAGCGGAACTGGAAACAAGGTTGGGTGAGGGAGAGGATAATCAGGCGTTGCGGGATAAATTGCAGTCCGCTGTAGGGGAGGCCCGGACTTTATTCGAAAAGGCGGTGAAAAAACTATCTGACAGTCGGCGAAAAGCTGCCAAAAAGCTCGAGAGAACAGTGAATTCTGAACTGCCGGCCCTGAAACTCAAAAAAGCCCGTTTCCGGGTTGCTCTCAAGGGCTTGCCACTGGAGGACTGGAACGGGGACGGCGCTGAGAAATTGTCGTTTGAGGTCAAGACCAACCCCGGTGTTCCTTTTGGGTCCCTCATTAAAATCGCCTCCGGAGGAGAGCTTTCCCGCTTTATTCTGGCCTTGAAAGTTGCCCTGGCCGGGGCGGGCTCACCCGATACGCTTGTGTTTGATGAAATTGACCGGGGCCTCGGCGGAGCGGTTGCAGATGCGGTTGGTCTCAGGCTTGCGGTACTGGCCCGGACCGCGCAGGTGATGGTGGTGACCCATTCACCACAAGTGGCTGCCCGCGGCAACCACCACTGGTATATTCAAAAAACAGAAGAAAAAGTGAATGGCGGTCATCAAGCCAGAATCCAGGTGACAAGGCTTGATGCCCCGCTGAGACGAGAAGAAATTGCCCGCATGCTCTCCGGTGCCAAAATTACCGATGAGGCGCGCGCGGCGGCACTCACTTTGCTGAAGCCGGTGGAGTAGGGTATGGCAAAGGATCAAAAAGGGGTGGAGGATTTAAGTGAGCGGGAGGCTGGCGATGAACTGGAAAGACTGGCGCAGGAAATTTCCCGTCACGATGTGTTTTATCATACCCAGGATACGCCCGAAATAAGTGACAGCGAATATGATTTGCTCAGCACCCGCAACAGATTGATCGAATTACGCTTTCCACATCTCAAAAGAAAAGACAGCCCATCGGAAAGGGTTGGTGCGCCCGTGCAAGGCAGATTTCCGAAAGTAAGGCATGCCCGGGTTATGTTATCGCTTGAGAACGCCTTTGATGACCAGGAGGTGCTGGAGTTTGCCGCCCGGGTGAGGCGCTTTTTGGGTTTGGACCAAGATACGCCGGTGGAAATGACTGCCGAACCGAAAATCGACGGGCTTTCCGCGACTCTCAGATACGAAAAAGGTGTGTTGCGGCTGGGCGCTACCCGGGGTGATGGTCGTGAGGGGGAAGATGTTACCCAGAATTTGAAAACCATAGGAGACATACCGAAACAGCTCTCAGGCACGGGGTGGCCAGATATTCTGGAGGTCAGGGGCGAGGTTTTTATGGGAAAGGCCGATTTTGAAGCTCTGAATGTCAATCAATTGGCGGCGGGAAAAACCCCTTTTTCAAACCCTCGTAATGCGGCTGCCGGTTCACTGCGCCAGCTTGACCCGGGCATAACTGTCACCAGACCGCTCCGATATTATGCCTATGGCTGGGGTGAGATTAGCTCCTGGTCCATGCAGACTCAAAGGGAAGTCATGAGTGCCTTTGAGGATTGGGGTTTCAAACTAAACCCGTTACTCAAACTCTGCCCACAGGTGAGCGGGGCATTGGCGCATTATAATACCATCGAAAAGGCCAGAGCCGATCTCGACTATGATATCGACGGCGTGGTTTATAAGATTGACCGGCTGGACTGGCAAAAGCGGCTGGGGGAGGTCTCACGCGCGCCCAGATGGGCCATTGCCCACAAATTTCCCGCCGAAAAAGCAGAGACAATTCTTGAAGGCGTGGACTTTCAGGTTGGCCGCACCGGTGCCTTGACCCCGGTGGCGCGCTTGACACCGGTCACGGTGGGCGGTGTGGTTGTGCGCAATGCGACCCTTCATAATGCTGATGAAATAGCCCGACTCGGTGTAAAAATCGGAGACCGGGTTCAAATTCAGCGGGCAGGCGATGTGATTCCGCAAATTCTGACTGTGATTGATAGTCCGGCGGGCGCGAGCGAGATTATTTTCCCCACCCACTGCCCCATATGCAATAGCGCTGTGGTCAGAGAGGGTGATGATGTGGTGGCGCGCTGCACCGGTGGCCTCATATGCGAGGCTCAACGGGTGGAGCGGTTAAAGCATTTTGTCTCGCGCGCTGCTTTTGACATTGAGGGCCTGGGTGCCAAACAGATCGAAAATTTTTATAACGAGGGACTGGTCCAGAGCCCCGTCGATATTTTTACCCTTGAAGCTCGTGACAAAACCTCAAATGAGAAACTGGCCGAGCGCGAAGGCTGGGGATCGCAATCGGTCTCAAATCTCTTTGATGCCATCAGAGAAAAGCGCACCATCGCCTTTCATAGATTTCTGTATGGATTGGGTGTTCGTCATGTGGGTGAGACCACCGCCCGCCTGCTTGCCATCAATTATATCTCTGCCGACCGTTTTCTGGATGAAATGCTCAAATTGGGTGATACAATTTCATCAGCCTCAGACGACCTCAAAGCCATCGACGGTATTGGTCCAAAGGTGGTTGATTCCATCGCGGACTTTTTTGGCGAAGATCATAATCGGAAGGTGGTGGCTGAGCTGCGCCGGGAAATAACTATTCTGGATGCTGAAGTGCCATCAGAAGAAACACCAATTGCCGGCAAGACCCTGGTTTTTACCGGCACCATGCAGGAGATGACACGGTCAGAGGCAAAGGCCCGGGCCGAGGCGATGGGTGCCCGGGTATCAAGCTCCATTTCAGCCAGAACCGACTTTCTTGTGGCTGGGCCTGGTGCGGGTTCAAAACTGAAAAAGGCGCTGGACTTGAAGGTTCAGGTTTTGGACGAAAAGGCATGGCTGAAACTAACCAGGACCTGAATTTTCCATTTTTATCCTCTTTTCACCTCTGCAATATATGGTTATCAAGAGGTTAAAGCCATGCGTTATACGCATAACACCTTTGATCTTTTTTGGTCTTGTACCAGCCCTCTGGATTGCCATATAAGACCTGTAAGGAATGGACCTGAGACAGACAAAATTAATCTGATTTGGAGGAATGAAATGTTTGAGAAACTTTGGACAAAATGGCTGAAAATGAGTGCCAGTGATGACACTCATTACAGCTTTATGCAGCTTCTGGCCAGCGAAGGTCTGGTCCCGCATTATAGCGGAAAAGCGGTGAAGCAACCGCTTCTGAAACGGTTTGGTCATTATCTGGCCAGTTCTTATGTTGCGCGAACGGCAGCGAACGACGACCGCATCATCCAGGACGACAAAGAACCAAGGGCCGCCTGACTAGAGAATTTTCTCCGGATCAGGTCGTATTTGCTGAAAAGCTCGCTGCTTAGGTGGTGGGCTTTTTTCTTGGTACCGGTTGAGAAGCATCGCCATTAATGAGATACTGCAGATGGAGTTAATGCCCATGGAAAAACCCGTCAGATATCGTAATAAGTCCATCCGCCCGTTAGGGGC
>JACZYI010000147.1 GCA_022571175.1 Pseudomonadota bacterium | reverse complement strand
ACTCGACCAGCCGGATAGGCAATGTGGTAGGCTTCGTGCCGGGCGGCGATCCAGTTTTGCGGGATCAGTATATTGTCATTGGCGCCCATTTTGATCACTTGGGTTACGGTGGTCCCGGCTCCAGCTCCCTGGCTCCCCGGGAACGGGTGGTGCATAACGGCGCCGATGATAATGCCTCAGGTGTGGCGCTTGTGCTGGAAGCTGCACGGGCCTTTTCCCAACTCGAGGAACGCCCCCGCCGCTCGATCATCTTTGCTGCCGTCACCGGTGAGGAAAAAGGCCTGCTCGGTGCCAGCTATCTGGCCAATAACCCGCTCTTCCCCGACGGCAAAATGGTGGCCAATGTGGATATTGATATGCCACTCATATTGTTCCCGGCAGCGGACCTGACCGTGATCGGTGCCGATCATTCCTCCATCGGTGAGCTAGCCGAGCGCGCTGCCGCCAGGGTGGATATGGTCATCAGCCCCGACCCTTTCCCGGAGGAGGGCTTTTTCACCCGCTCGGATCATTTCCCGTTTGTACTCAAGGGCATTCCGGCAGTGTTTTTATTCGGGGGCCTGAATTCCACCGACCCGGAGGTGGACGGGGCGGCTGTCTGGGCCGATTTTATGCAGAATCATTATCATCAGGTCTCCGATGATACTTCCCATCCGCTCAATATTGAATCCGCCATGAAATTTTCCACCATGGGATTTCTGATCGGGCTTGAAGCCGCCAATGCTGACCAGCCCCCCCACTGGAACGAGGGCGACTTTTTCGGCGATAAATTCGGCAAGTCTGACTAGCCGGGACTTAGCTGCGATTTCAGGCGAGGGATTTCTGCCATAACCAGTGGAAATCCCCCGCCTTTCTCTGACCGCGCATTACTGGCCTTTTGTATGAACCCCTGCTACCCTTCGCGCACAAGATGGGGGGGTGTTTTTTGGCCGGATTTGTCTCAGAACTCAAGCGCCGCAATGTAATGCGTGTGGCCGCGGCTTACGCGGTCGTGGCCTGGGTCGCCATTCAGGTAGCGTCAGAGGTATTCCCGGCGCTTGGTGTTCCGGACTGGGCCATGACCGGGCTTGTTGTTCTAGCCGCTCTGGGCTTTCCGGTCACTCTTCTGATATCCTGGTTTTACGAACTGACACCCGAAGGTTTGATGACGACCGAAGCTGCTGATGAGGCGGGCCTTGCCAAACCGCCCGCCTTTGGCCGCCAGATCGATTTTGTGATTATTGCGCTCTTGGTTGTTGCAGTCGGGTGGCTTATCTGGCGACAGGACTCGATTGTCAGCGATAATATACAGCTGGGAAACGCCTCTATTGCAGTACTGCCGTTCGTCTCCATGAGCTCGGGCGAAGACGATGGTTTTTTCGCTGATGGCCTGACCGAAGAGCTACTGAATGCGCTGGCTCAGGTGTCAGAACTGAAGGTCGCGGCGCGAACGTCGAGTTTTTATTACAAGGGCAAAAACCAAGATTTGCGCGAAATTGGTCGAGCACTGGGTGTTGCACACATATTGGAAGGCTCTGTCAGGCGTGCGGGGGAGCAGCTGAGGATTACCGCACAATTGATTGAGACTGAAGGTGGCACACATTTATGGTCAGAGACTTATGACCGCACGCTTGATGATATATTTGCCATTCAGGAAGATATTGCAAACGAAGTTACGGCAGCGCTCCGTGTGACAATACTGGGCGAAGAAGCCGAAGCGATGACCCGACATGGTACCACCAGCGCCGAGGCCCAGCGTAAATATTTGACCGCCAGCGCCCATCTCCGCATGGGAGCCACTTTGTGGGTCGACCTGACGCAGAATAATGAGCATCTCGAAGCTGCACGCCGTTTGCTGGAAGAAGCTGTACTTCTGGACCCGGATTTTGCCGAAGCCTGGGCCAAACTGGTGTCTGCCTATTATCTGCTGTCAGCGTCTGGTCTCTCCGAGGCCTCGAGTGAAATGTTGACTCGCCCCGAGGCCTTCGCCCTTGCGGGCCCCGCAGCCGCACGCGCAGTAGCCTTGGCGCCGAATCTTCCCGAATCCTGGGTGGCCATGGCTTTGCACAAGGAACAATCCATCAGTGGTGACCTGATAAATCCGGAAGAAGCAGAAGCCGCTTATGAAAAAGCCCTCGCCCTTGATCCCGATAATCTGCCGGCCCTTGAAGCTTACGCCGCCCACAACACTCGCCGGGGTCTGCATTCGAAAGCAAGCGAACTTTATGATCGCGCCGCAGCGCTTGACCCTCTCTCCCGAGTGCGCCTGTTACGAGCGCAGTCCATGTATCGCGTGGGTCGCATCAACGAGGCGCGCGGTGAATATCTCGAGATTGCCCGGCTCTTTCCCGACGCCCCTTATGAAGGTGGAATCGCAGAGATTGAATTTGAGAAGGGGCATTTTGATCATGGCCTGCTATGGCAAAGCAATCTCGCTGGCAGCTTGCATGCTCCTTATGTCTGGCTTTCTTTGGGCGACCTGGAACGCGCGCTCGCGGCCTGGGCACCTTACAAGTCAGGGGGAGGAACTCTGGCAAATTTTGCGGTGCTCGGAGACTATTTCTTCAAACGCGATTATCGGGGGCTCTATGATACCGTCATTTCGTTGAACGATGATTTCTGGGACGTCAATTTTTTGATGCCCTCCCTTTATTATTTGCGGAAGTGGGAAGAAGCCGTTTCAACTATTGAGAACTGGCCGATCGACCACGTCTTCTTGCCCCAACATCCTGCAAGAATCACCGGCACCGAAGGTGTTAAAGACACCGAGTTTGGTGGCAAAGGCACAGGAAGCACTGCAACGCGCGCCGTATATTATGCGCACGCTCTGGCATCCATCGGGCGCAGGCAAGATGCGGAAGCCGGTTGGCAATGGGCATTGAAGCTTTCAGAACGCATGGCCAGGGACACCCCCCGACAACGACAGGAAAGACACCATCTTCGTTTGTTGATCTTTGCATCTAGGGGCGAACCAGAAGCAGCGCTGGCAGAATTTGAAGCCATGGCAGATGCCGGTTGGCACTGGCTGGTGAGCCCGGGAAATATGGATCGCACCATCTATTCGGTGGGACTTGGCTGGTTCGAAGACTCACCTCTCCTCGACTCCATCCGAGATGAACCGCGCTTTATTGCCGTGCTCGAACAGGTCAAAGCCGACAATGCCGCCATGCTGGCTGAACTCAACGCGGGCCTGACGCTCGAAGACATCATGGATGAAGAATAAGCACTTTTTTATTCGCTGGAATAATCCTTCAAAAATTGCACCGCGCAGGTTTCCAGCCTGCCCTCGCCGATGGTATTCCTGATAGCGTCCTCTGGTCTTGCGGTGTGCTATCCTTTGTGGTTGGTTAGCTCCAAGAGGGAAATTCGCTGCTTTGGGGTCTGGTCTTGGTTGACCGGAGGGGGTTTGTGTCCAAATTTTACAAGCAACTATGCATTCTAATCATCGATAAAGACCCGGTGATTGTGAATTATGCCTGCCGGGCTCTCGCACGCTTTGGTATAGGCGATGCCCGTCCTGTGGTGAGTGGGGCAGAAGCCTTTGAGGCTCTCTCCGTGGGTGGCTTTGACCTGGTGATTTCCTCATTAGTGCCGCCCGAGACCACCATAAGTGCACTTCTGGAACAGGCCGCAAAGCTTGGTTCACCGCCGCAATTCGCACTGTTTGATGATGCGGAGGCCAAGGTGCTCAAAGTCACCCGCCAACTGGCTGAAGCGCATGGTATAAAAATTTTGGGCAGCCTCGCAAAGCCGGTAGAACTTGTGGCTCTGGAAGCCTTGCTTGGAACTATTACCCCCCCTGAAGCGATCGTCTCATCCCCAAACCAGGGCGATCAATTAAGCCCGGAAGAGATCAAGGAAGGCATTGAAAAAGGATATTTATTCCCATTTTACCAGCCAAAGGTGGAAATTTCCACGGGCAAACTTATTGGTGTGGAATGTCTGGCCCGCTGGAAAGACCCTAAACTTGGACTCATCTTCCCGAGCTCCTTCATCCCGGTGGCAGAAGAACATGGACTGATAGAGGCTCTCACCCGAACAATCTTCCGCCAGGCCATGGAACAAACCGCAGAATGGCAGCTCGATGGGCTTGATATCAAGGTCTCGGTCAATGCCTCGGTTAATAATTTTGAGGATGTGGAGTTTCCTGATTTCATCATCCAATGCGCAGAGGCCGCTGGTGTCGGCCTCGACCATGTGGTGATTGAAGTTACCGAAACCCAGATCATAAAAGACATCAAGAAACCGCTGGCGGCACTTTCGCAGCTGCGCACCAAAGGTATCGGTGTGTCTATTGACGATTACGGCACTGGCTTTTCAGGCCTAAAACAGCTTTCCCAAGTGCCAGCCACTGAGCTTAAGATCGACCGGGAATTCGTGTTTGAGGCCTGGAAGGACAAGGACAAGCGTGTGATCCTCGAATCCTCCATCGACATGGGCAAGAAGCTTGGCCTCGTCACAGTGGCCGAAGGGGCTGAAACGCTTGAAGACTGGCGGTTGCTGGAAGAACTTGGCTGTGATCTTTGTCAGGGCTATTTCTGTGCGAAACCCATGCCCGGAAACGATATTTTATCTTGGTACGAACGCTGGAAACAGGAGAGACCCGCGCCTGCTCCGAAATTGGAACTTCCGGTAAAAAAAGGTGTGGATAAAAAATCCATCGCCGTCCTGCCCTTTGTTTCCATGAGTTCGGGTGAGGATGACGGTTATTTCGCCGATGGCCTGACCGAGGAACTTCTGAATGCGCTGGCTCAGATCTCGGAGTTGCAAGTTACCGGGCGCACCTCCAGCTTTTATTATAAAGGCAAGGATGTTCCAATCCCCGAGATTGGCGACACTCTGGGCGTCGCCCATGTGCTGGAAGGCAGTGTCAGGCGCTCGGGAAATCGCATCCGCATTACTGCCCAGCTCATTGAAGCGGAAAACGGCTTTCACCTCTGGTCCGAAACCTATGACCGCTCCATGGACGATATTTTTGCCATCCAGGAGGATATA
>JACZYI010000014.1 GCA_022571175.1 Pseudomonadota bacterium | reverse complement strand
CAGCCCAGGGACTGATTGCTGGCGTGAATGCAGCCTTGGCGTCTAAAAATGATGGTGCGACCCTGATATTTGATCGTGCGGAGGCCTATATTGGGGTAATGATCGATGATTTGGTCACCAGGGGCGCAAAAGAGCCTTATCGAATGTTTACCTCCAGGGCGGAATACAGGCTGCATCTGAGAGCGGATAACGCTGACCGCCGACTGACAGGAAAAGGGCGCCTAGCAGGGATTGTTGGTGAGGATCGATGGCGGGCATTTCAGGAGAAAGAAAAGCACATACTTGCGCTCGAGCGTTTTCTGGGCGCGCAAAAATTATCCCCCCAGGCCGCCAAATCTTTTGGGATTAAAGTCAACCAGGACGGGGTTCGCCGCAGTGGGCTCACACTTCTTTCGCTGCCCGAAATTAAATGGGAGCACCTGACCGCAATTTGGCCCGATCGGATGAAAGGCGTTCCATCAGAGGTGCAGGCACAAATAGAAATAGATGCCCATTATAGTAGCTATCTTGTGCGCCAGGAGGCAGATATTCTGGCCTTTCGCAGGGATGAGGCACTCATTGTCCCCCGTGATCTTGATTTTAGCCAAATTCCCGGCCTTTCAACCGAGCTCCGCGAAAAATTTCATGAGGCACGGCCCGCCTCGCTGGGTGCTGCCGCCCGTATCTCGGGTGTGACGCCAGCGGCCCTCACGGCATTGCTGGGGTTTTTAAAGCGACAAAAAAAATCAGCTTAATGTTTGGATCAGAGGAGTTTGCCAATAAAATAGATGTTTCACGTGAAACATTGCAACGCCTGAGTATCTTTGCTGATCTTTTGCCGAAATGGCAGTCCAGAATGAATCTTGTTGCAGACTCGACGCTTGATCAGATATGGAAGCGCCACATGCTGGATTCTGCCCAGATTATCCCGCTCATTCGAAAGTATTACCCGGAGCTGGACAAGCCAGTTTGGCTGGATTTGGGCTCGGGGGCAGGCTTTCCGGGCATGGTCGCTGCCATAATGGGCGCCGGACCGGTGGAAATGGTGGAAAGCAATACAAAGAAATGCAGTTTCTTGCGACAAGTACTGGTTCAAACCGGAACCGAAGCAAAAATACATAATTGCCGAATTGAAGACATGCCCGTCAAATTAGCCAACATTATTACCGCCAGAGCCTTGGCGCCATTGCCTGAGCTGTTAAATCTAGCGCATAAATTTATCGGACCGGAGACGGAGTTTTGGTTATTAAAAGGACAAGATGTAGAAGAAGAATTGACGGAGGCCACAATATATTGGAATATGGAGGTTGAAATTCATTTGAGCCTCAGTGATCCGAATGGTCGGATATTAAGGGTTCGGAAGGTGCGGCGTAAAGATGGGAAAAAAGACAACTAATCATCAAAATGGACACAAAAGGACTGAAACGCGCATAAGTTCGATTGCCAATCAAAAAGGGGGCGTTGGCAAAACAACCACCGCCATCAATCTTGCCACTGCAATCGCTGCCACGAGACGCGCCGTGTTATTGATTGACCTGGACCCTCAAGGGAATGCCAGCACCGGCCTCGGAGTGGACAGAGACGACAGAGATCAGTCGTCATACGAGGTTTTAATCGGTCGTACCAGGCTTGAAGAGGCTACCATTGCCACATTGATCCCAAATTTGAGCCTTGTTCCATCCAAAATTGATCTGACCGGCGCTGAACTTGAATTGGTCTCTCTTGATAATCGGACTCACAAATTGAAAGAAGCGCTTCATGCGGGTCCGGCGATCGGGAAATATGATTATATTCTTATTGATTGCCCGCCATCTCTCTCGCTGCTTACACTGAACGCTCTGGTGGCATCGGATTCGGTCCTTGTGCCGCTGCAATGCGAGTTTTTTGCCCTTGAAGGCTTAAGTCAGCTCATACGCACGGTGGAGCGCGTGCGGGCCAACTTCAATCCCACACTCGAAATTCAGGGAATCGTGCTCACCATGTTTGACCGGCGCAATAACCTTTCCGGACAGGTGGCCCGCGATGTGCGCAATTATCTGGGGAAAAAAGTCTTCGATACGGTCATCCCGAGAAATGTTCGGGTTTCGGAAGCACCAAGCCACGGCAAGCCAGCTCTCATATATGATTACGAATGTCCCGGTAGTCAGGCATATATCCGATTGGCGTCTGAATTCTTGCGTCGGGGTGAGCAGCCCCGCGCACATTAGAGCAAGGAAACATTGCCGTGAAAAAAAAAGAGAACCGTCTTGGACGAGGTCTCTCCGCTCTCCTCGGAGATAAACCCGACGATGCACCGACCGACAATACTCTCCGCCAGGTCCCCATAGAACAGCTATCTGCAAATCCGCATCAGCCCCGGAAACGATTTCCAGACATTGAGCTGAAGGAGCTTTCCCGGTCCATAATGGAAAAGGGAATAATTCAACCGATTCTGGTCCGCCTATCGAGCGAGGGGGGATATCAAATAATTGCCGGGGAGAGGCGCTGGCGCGCTGCTCAGTTGGCGCAGCAGCATAGCGTTCCCGTTCTGGTGCGGGATATGGACGATGCAGAAGTTCTGCAAATTGCGATTATAGAAAATATCCAGCGGGAAGAACTTAATCCCATAGAAGAGGCACGAGCCTATCGGAGACTCCAGGACGAATTTGGCCAAAAACAGGAAGATGTTGCCCGGTTGGTCGGAAAAAGCCGCAGCCACATCACCAATCTGATGCGATTATTGAGTCTTCCAGCATTGGTTTTGACCATGGTTGAGGAGGGGAAAATTTCAGCGGGTCACGCGCGCACACTTATTGGCGCGGACGACCCGCTGGCCCTGGCTCGTAAGATTGTAAAAAAAGGGCTCAATGTTCGCCAGGCTGAAGCTCTTCAAAAGAAGGGTATTAGGGCGGCTGGGCAAGCGAGTGCCAGATCAAAGAAGGATGCCGATACATGCGCACTTGAAAAACGGCTAGGCGAAGCCTTGGGGTTGAAAATAGATATTCGTCATCATGAAAACGGCCACGGGACAATGCGCATTGGCTATAAAACACTCGAACAGCTTGATGAAATATGCAATCGTCTGTCTGCGTAACACATTGATATTAAAGATGTATTATTTCCCTGATGGACTGTAAACTGCAGCAGATGCGATCCGGAAACATGTGCGGAAAAAGATGGCTTCGCCAGGCATCCCGGCGGTTTTGCAGGCTATTTCTGCTTCTCTAGCCACCGTAATTGCGCCCAACAAACGGGACCGGCTCCATCTGGACATTTGCTGACGAAAGGCGGTTTTATCTTTAAAAAAAACGGCAGGCCAGAGCTTTGCCATCGCCTGGTCGGGAGAAGCGCCGTCTTCCACAAGTCCTTTAGCCAAATGAAGGCGCTCCAGTCGACGTTGCAATGACCGGATCAGGCCAACTTCGTTCTCGCCCTGCATCAGGGCGCGCTCTACGAGACCGTCCAGTCTCACCAATTCTCCGCCGGTAACGGCCTCAGCGATTGAGTCCAGAGCAAGCGCGCTACTATCCCCTACGGCGGCGTTCACATCTGTGAGCGAAACAACCCGATCTTCCCGATCTCCCATATAGAGTATAAGTTTTTCGAGTTCTTGCCGGGAGGCCATACGATCTTCTCCCAGACGAGAGACGAGAAAGCTCATGGCATCAGGGGCTATGGTTAGCCTGTTTGCTTCGACAGCGGTATGAATCAATGTTTTCAGGTTTGCCGATTCATCACTATAGCAGGGAATTGTTAGTCCGTTCTGGGCGGCTTCCATCAGCTTTCGAATTTTGGAACGCGCCGTGAGATTCCCGGCACGCACCACCAGCAGATTTTCTGTATCCACCTGAAGGTCAAGCGCGATTGCCAAAGCAGCCGCAGTTTTGTCGGTTGCATTATCAAGGCGAATCAAGCGACGACCGCCCATCATGGAAATGGAAGAGAGCTCATCACTCAACCGCCCGGGATCATCAACCACATCTTCACTCACAAGACAGGTCACGCCAAAAGGATCGTTCAAATCATCCACTACCTGTCTGGAGATTATGTCCGCTCTTTCACGAACCAGACCCTCATCCGGGCCATAAATGAGAACCACTCGAAACTTGGGGTCCAGATTCTGGATCTGCCTTTGGATGTCTGATGCCCGAGCCTTTACCATGTTTTGGGAACCCTTATGGTGTGCTGTTTTCAGAGCGAAAGTATAATCCCAACCGATTGACAATTATGGAGGCAATTTGGTTGGCGGTGCGTTGCCGTGCGTCCTGATCCGCGCTGAAATTGGCGAAATCTGATGTGACCACATCATAGGCCATATTTGAGCGAACCGTGCCCTCGGTCAATAGCGCTCCATCTGCCAGATCAATCAGGCGATAGGAAGCTTCCAGCCTGTAATTTATCCGCGTTACGCTTTCGTCAGAGCGAAAGCCAAAACCCTCTGTTTCTTCGCTCAAAACCAAATCTAAATGATATTGGGGAGCCGTTGACTCTCCATACGGATTAAGGTCATCAAGAAGAGCGTTTCTCACCAGCTGGCTCAGGCGATCCTGGGCACTTGCTACTTCGACCCGGGAAAAATCTGAGGTAACGCCCCCATCATCGCCGCGATCAGCCAGCATGGGTGTAAAACCGCAGGCAGCAAGCGAGAGGGTCAAAGCCACATATGTAAATAATCGCTTCATATTAAATTACGATGTTAACTATGCGGTTAGGCACAATAATGATTTTTTTCACCACCTGGTCTTTTAGAATTCTCTGAACATTATCGATTGCCAGGGCATTTTGCTCAAGGGTTTTGTCATCGGTGCCTTCCGGAACTTCCATGGTGCCTCGCAATTTGCCATTGATCTGGACGGCTATGGTCACGGTTTCATCTTTCAGCATTGCGCTCTCAACCTCGGGCCAGCGGGTCTCGGCAATAATTGTTTCGTTCCCGAGTGCCTGCCATAGCTCCTCTGCCAGATGCGGCATCATGGGCGCAATGATCTGCACTAACAGGGTAATCGCCTCAAGTCGGGCCCTAATTGCGCCCGCGCCGGCAATCGGTTCTCCGAGCGCATTAACCAGTGCATAAATCCTGGCGACCGCTTTATTCAAATGAAACGACTCGATGTCCTTACTCACGCCGGCGACAGTTTTATGGGCACAGCGGCGTAACTCCAGGGCTTTTGGTCCATAATCATCGCCATTTTCAGAGGAGGGAGCCTCCGAGTGGTCTATAAACTCACGGACAATACGGTAAAGGCGTTGTGTAAAGCGCCAGGCCCCTTCAATACCAGAATCGGTCCATACCAGGTCCCGCGCGGGGGGGCTGTCTGAAATCATGAACCAACGCACAGTGTCGGCCCCGAATCGATCAACAATGTCATCCGGGTCCACCACATTATGCTTAGATTTGCTCATTTTTTCGATCCGGCCCACAGTCACCGGCTGTCCGGTTTTTCTATGTGTAGGCACACCAGCCTCATCCGAAATCACATCCACCGGATATACCCATTTGCCGTTTTCATCCTGGAATGTGGCGTGATTCACCATTCCTTGAGTGAACAGTCCCTTGAAGGGTTCAACGTGGTCCAGGCGGCCCATTTTTTGGAGAGCACGAGTAAAAAAACGAGCGTAAAGCAAATGCAGAATAGCATGCTCAATGCCGCCAATATATTGATCAACAGGTAGCCAGTAATTGACCAGGTTTTTGTCAAAAGGCTCGTTAGCATGGGGGGAGCAAAAGCGAAGAAAATACCAAGCAGAATCCACAAAGGTATCAAAGGTGTCCGTGTCTCGCTCTGCTGGCGATCCGCATTTGGGGCATTTCACAAATTTCCAGGTCGGGTGGCGGTCGAGGGGATTCCCAGCTTTTTCAAAAGTTACGTCTTGGGGCAGCATGACCGGCAAATCCTCTCGGGGCACAGGCACTACGCCGCATCCTTTGCAATGGATTACCGGGACCGGAGTGCCCCAATAGCGCTGCCGGGAAAGCCCCCAATCGCGAAGGCGATACCTGATTTTGCGAAAACCCTTCCCGATTTTTTCAAGATGATCAAGCATGGCTGGGATGGCTGCCTGATCAGATAAACCATCCAGAAAATCCGAATGTGCCAAAATGCCGGGGCCCGTATAGGCCTCATCGGCAATCTCATAATCATCGGGGCTCTCTCCTTCAGGAATGACGACGGGTAGAACCTCCAGGCCGTATTTGCGGGCAAATTCCAGATCGCGCTGATCATGCGCGGGACAGCCAAAAACGGCGCCTGTTCCATATTCCAAAAGAATAAAATTTGCCACATACACCGGAAGTGCCCGGTCGGGTTCCGTGGGTGAAAAGGCCTTGAGGCCGGTGTCAAAGCCCAGTTTTTCGGCGGTTTCCATGGCTTCGGCGCCCGTCCCCCCTTTGCGGCATTGCTCAATGAAATCATGAAGCTCTTTGTCGTTCTCCGCCAGCTCCTGAGAAAGGGGGTGATCGGCAGCGAGAGCGCAAAATGAAGCGCCGAACAAAGTATCCGGACGTGTTGTAAAAATTACCAGTGGCTCATCACGATCCTTGATCAGAAAAGAGACCTCAGCACCTTCCGAGCGACCGATCCAGTTTTCCTGCATGATTCGCACTTTTTCCGGCCAACCCTTGAGGTCTGCCAATGCGCCTAAAAGCTCCTCTGAGAAGTCTGTAATACGGAAAAACCAGTGGGCAAGTTTTCGACGCTCAACAGGGGCTCCCGACCGCCAGCCCTTACCGTCAATAACCTGCTCATTGGCGAGAACGGTTGCTTCGACCGGATCCCAGTTCACCCAGGCTTCTTTCCGATACGCCAGGCCTGCGTCCATGAAATCCAGGAAAAGAGCCTGCTCCTTCCCGTAATAGTCTGGCTTGCAAGTTGCGATTTCTCGGTCCCAATCCAGTCCAAAACCGACTTTCTTGAGCTGCTTCCGCATGGCGGTGGTGTTGTCCAGGGTCCACTTTGCTGGATGAACAGCCTTTTCGAAAGCTGCGTTTTCAGCAGGCAAGCCGAAGGCGTCCCACCCCATTGGATGAAGGACATTGAAGCCTTGAGCCCGCTTGTATCGGGCAATTACGTCCCCCAAAGTATAATTGCGAATGTGCCCCATATGGATACGTCCGCTCGGATAGGGGAACATCTCCAAGACATAAAATTTTGGCTTATCTGATATATCCTGGGCCACAAAGACACCACGGTCCGCCCACAGCTTTTGCCACTTCTTTTCAATTAACCTGGCGTTATACCGGACCATGCCCAAGGCTTTCTTTCATCAGGGTCACTAATATTGCCGCAGGCGAGAGTTTAAGCTTGCGCTGCGCAGGAAGACTATTTCTTTTGGGCTAATTTTCAATAGTGCGGATTCGAAGTTGCCGTGCCCGGGTAAGAATGGTGTCCTCAATTTGCAGTTCAGTGCCTGCTCGTACCGGAGCTGAAGTCCACACGCCGCCAATAAGTTCTTGCCTGATAACACTTACTTCCAGTGCATCTGCACGCAAGGAGCTATCCAGAATAAAGACAGAAATCTTTAAACGTTCAGTGGCAGAATCCGGATTTGCAAACCAGTCGGTAAGAATAACCCCGCCAACGGCATCGGCCTGACTGATCGGAAATGCAGAAAGTGTATCAATAGCGGCACGCCACAGCAAAGCATTCACACCTGAATCGGATGCAAGATCTGCACGAATCGCCTCTGTAAATTCATCATCGTCAGAGCTGCAGGCTGTAATAAAAGTGGCCAAGACAATAATTGTCAGGAATTTCCAGACGGTAGTGATTGATGTCATTTTCATGTAAATTCTCATACTGCCTATCGGGCGAGATGCCCTGTTAATCTCCACAACTCGCTGGAAAACCAAGGTGTTTATACAGACCCTTTTCCGACTTCGCCAGCGCAAATCGCAAAGCTTTCTGCTTTATTCTGTGGCTTTGGCACCACAATTTGACGATAATTTGACCGTTCCGGCCTTTAAGAGCGACCTTCCTGTGCTTGCAGTTTGCCGCAAAGAGGCTGTATGCTGCTAAATATCGGTCGGTAACCCTCTGTTCACTGTAACCTGATAAAGGGTATAGGGCGGGGGAGCTGACGGAAAAGGTTGAGATTGATTTATGACACAACGAACGCACATAGCTTTGATAGGCTGTTTGGTAGCGCTTTTAAGTGCGCCTGCCCTTGCGCAAAGTGAGTCTGACCAGGCCAACAGCAAAGAATCCGAAAGAGAAATTGCTTCCGTTGATCTTGGCGCGAACGTTCCAGAAAAAGACAGCCTGTCTTTCAATACAGCGGGCACCGAGCGGGAACCGGGCTTCCTCTACTTCAAGGACCTTGAGACGGGGAGAGGTAGTAGCGCTGCGGCGTCTTTGAGGTTTAATGAACGAACTCTTTCCACATTCACTCCGAGGGGCGGCCTGCTGTCAAATGACAGCCAATCATTGGCCTCTGCGGGGGAGCCTTGGACTCTGGGTTCTTTCACGCCTCGCAATGCGGACGCCTATGTTAGCCTGAGGTACGGAGGGGGCGCTGATAATGAGGAAGGAAACGCTTTAGACATTGAGTTGTCTTCAAGTATTCGCGTTCAGACTGTGGATGTTCCGGGAGCGGTCAACAACCAGAGTCTGGCTGAGGCCTTCAATCGGCAGGTTTATGACGTGGGTCTCGACATTGGTTACGGGGGCTTTAATCTTGGCGCGTCGTTACGAAGCGAGCGTGGGGCGTTTTCCGATGGTGTTGTAGGTTTTGACGTGGGCCTTTCTTATAGCTGGTCTTCTTGGTCGACAAGCTTATTGGTGGGCGAGTATTCGCGAAGGTATAATCATATTTTTCCGGGCCAGGAGGATGCGCAAAGCAACTTTTATGCTGTGGAAATCGGAGCTTCATACCGGCTGAATCCCGCCCTTCGATTTACCGGTGCTTTCCGATATTTTGGTTTCCAGGACCCAGTTCTTCTTGATCCAACCGCGCCGCCGCGATCCCAGATGTTCTATCTGGGTACTAATCTCAATTTCTGATCTTTCTGCGGAAAAGGGCTATTCCTGCCATACCGGCAAAATTCCTTTGTCTGGAAACGCACGCCAACTTTTTGCTTTCCACGCCACCCAGGGCAAATACAGGCAGTTTTGCCCGCTCCAGAATACGAAAAAATCTGTGAAGGCCTATGGGCAATTGTTCTGGGTGACTCATGGTCTGAAAAATAGGCGACAAAAGGGCAGCATCTATTCCAAGTGCTGCAATGGTTCGGAGGCTTGCCTCTGAATGGGCTGAGGCGGTGATCTTACCCAGTCTGGACAGCCTGGAAATTTCAACCCGGTTTATGTTTATGCAGAGATGTTCCGGCAGGTGGTAACCGTCAGCAGCCGGAAGAGCTATGGGCGTCTCTGTGAGAGCCAAGATGAAAAAAAGAGCCCTTTTTTTGCAGTAATATCTTATCTTTTCAATAAGTTGATGGCGCTCTGGATCTTCATAATGCCTGAGAATCACTCCTGTCTTAGCTGGCAACGAGCGGATTATGGGCAAAGGATTGGGGGTTCTTTGGCTGTCTGTCATAAAAATTGCGTTTGGCAATTCTGATTGAGAGCGCCCTCCAGCGGCATCACTTTTCGTAACCCTGATCGGCGTCCAATATCGGCGCATACAGCCTCTTCCTGATATTGCCTTTACAGGCATCCGGTCATATAGATGCAGTAATCATCACTCTATCTGAGACGGACAAGATGTCGATTGTGAATAATTTATCATCGGTTAAAGATCTGATAGACAAGACCCGCGCAAATTCGGCACTTGCAGGAGCATCTGTCTCCTTGGTTGTTGTCTCCAAAACGCAAACCGAGGATAAAATAAAACAGGTTCTTGGCACTGGGCATCGCATATTTGGCGAAAACAGGCTCCAGGAGGCGCTTGAAAAATGGGTGCCACTCAAAGAAACATTTCCTGATATTGAACTTCATTTGATAGGTCCGCTTCAAACCAACAAGGCAAAAAAGGCAGTCGCTTTTTTTGATGTGATAGAAACCATAGACAGACCAAAGATTGCTTTTGCCATAGCAAGGGCGATGGCAGAAAATGGTCGCACACCAAGGCTCTTCATTCAGGTTAATACGGGTGAAGAAGAACAAAAAGCGGGCATTTCACCCGCTGCATTCCCCGACCTTCTCGACTATTGCCAATCTGAGTTAAATCTTGAGATAGAGGGCTTGATGTGCCTTCCGCCCGCAAATGAGGCTTCATCGCCTCACTTTGCCCTGCTCAATAAATTGGCAAACCGGCACAGTCTGAAAAACCTGAGCATGGGGATGAGTTGTGATTATCAGGCGGCGATTGAACTCGGAGCGACGCAGGTACGTATTGGTGCCGGAATTTTTGGCCCCCGAACTTGATCTGAAAGCCTGTAAAGTGACGGATTGCCTCGAAATGGGATGATGTGGAGCCAGAGCAGGCAAAACTTTTCCGTCTGTTACGGATTGCAGATCAGTTTTCTTCGCATATAATGGAAAGTATGTTTATGCCATGATGCGTCTCACGCTGGCTTCACTTAAAGTTGGTTCGCAATTGTATCGGTGTGGTTATAGCTATCGGGACAATAGGGTCTGGAAAACAGGAATCAATCAATTATGAGTGTGGCAAAAAAAATACTTCTGGTGGACGACGACATTGATTTGCGGGAAAGCCTTGCAGAACAGCTTCGCCTTCATGATGAGTTTGAGACCTCGGAAGCGGGCACAGGGATGGAAGCTCTCGAGGTTTTGAAGGGAGCCAATTTTGATCTTATTATCCTGGATGTCGGGCTGCCAGATCTTGATGGTCGAGAGGTCTGCCGAATGATTCGCCGGGCCGGAGTTAAATCCCCGGTGATAATGCTTACAGGTGCCGACACAGATGCGGACACGATTTTAGGGCTTGAGTCTGGTGCAAATGATTATGTGATCAAGCCGTTTCGTTTCGGCGTGCTTTTAGCGCGTATGCGAGCACATTTAAGACAGCACGAACAAAGCGAAGACGCTATTTTTACTATCGGCCCCTATACCTTCAAGCCCAGCGCAAAATTGCTGGTGAGGGATGAGACCGGCCAAAAAGTCCGGTTGACAGAAAAGGAAACCTCCATCCTTAAATATCTATATCGGGTTGGTGGCAAGGCTGTCAGCCGTGATGAATTGCTCAATGAGGTTTGGGGATATAATACCGGAGTAACGACCCATACGCTGGAAACACATGTCTATCGCCTTCGTCAAAAAATAGAAACCAACCCGTCCAACGCCCAGATATTATTGACTCGTCCGGGTGGATACTGTCTCGAGGCTTCCGCTGAAAGATAGCGTACTAGCTTAACTTGATATCCAGAATTACCGGGGCATGATCAGAGGGCTTTTCCCATCCCCTTACACGGGTTGCAATTTCTACATTTTGTATGGAGGCTCCAAGCTCTGGGCTGACCCAGATATGATCCAGGCGACGACCTCGGTTGGACTCAGCCCAGTCTCGCGCCCGATACGACCACCAACTATAGAGCTTTTCAGGCTCGGGCTTCATATGGCGTACCGCATCAACCCAGTTATGGGCTTGTTGCAGCTCCAACATGAGACTGGTTTCAACCGGCGTGTGGCTGACCACATTCAAAAGCGCCTTATGAGACCAAACGTCCCACTCAGTAGGAGCCACATTAAGATCTCCCACCAGAATGGACGGTTGGTGGAGTTTTTTGGACCAGGTGATCATTTCGTTCAAAAAGGCAAGCTTATGTTCAAACTTGTCATTGGTTTTTGGGTCAGGGATATCGCCCCCGGCTGGGACATAAAAAATGTGAAGCAACGAACCCATTGGTAACCGGACGGAGACATGCCGCGCGTCGCCCTTCCCACACCAGTCCCTTGACTGAATTTTGCTCAAAGGGCAGCGGGCGAGAGTGGCCACACCGTGATAGCTTTTTTGACCCCGGATAGCGGTGTGTTTAAATCCAAGATCTTCAAAAAACTGGAGGGGAAAAACATCTTCCGTGGCTTTGATTTCCTGCAAACAAAGCACATCCGGATCATAGTCCTTTAGAAATTTTTCTATGGACTCGAGCCGTGCTCGAACGGAATTGATATTCCAGCTCACAATCCTGAAATGTCCTTTTCGCGGTGGATTTCGACTCATTGGCTATGGCTCCTGAAGGATGAAATAAGAGACCCGCTGCTCATAGCCAAAAAAGAGCGCCCGGCCAAGGAGGGCTTGGGCCGGACGCATTTTTTGCGCTCGTCACGCGCTCGGACAATACAGCCCAACCAAACGCTGGGGGAGGGGATGCGCCTGGTGGACCAACATGTATCGTCCCATATTCTAGAAATGGGATTGCTGTTGCGAGAGTCAAGAGGCGCAATAGGGAATTATTTTCTATACCCAGATACAGCCCGACCTTACCGGCGGCGCCGTCGTTGTTGGAAGCGCGCTCCCCGTGGGTCTTCATATTCCCAGAGAGCCGGATCAAGGTCCGGGTTTAATTCAAGCTCAATCAGTGTGACTGTGGTTATGGCGCCCTGAACATCAATGATCTGCCAATTTCTCAAGGAGAGACGCAAGGCGCCGGTATCGTCCCGGTCTGTGGAGAAAATAAGTGTCAAAGTTCCCTGTTCAGGATGTTTCGGGTCTTTGGCAGTAATTGCAATCATATTTGCCAGAGCGCCCGGACCCGAAGTCACTAATGAAATATTGTCGCCAATACGGATATCTTCAGCCAACAGCAGCGCAAGCGGAGTGTCTTCAATGGGCCAGCGGATAATCTCACCAATTTCATAGTCGATCAGGTTTAAGGTGCCACCGTTACCAACGATAAGTATAGGATTACCCTCTTCATATTCAAAACGCACCCGGCCAGGACGCTCAAGGTTAAAGGAGCCTCGAGAAAAGCCCCCATCCGGTGCTTGTTGAATAAACTCGGCGCTCAGAGAGCGAATATTGTTCAAATAATTTTCAACTGCAGACAGTCGCTCCGCATAAATGTCCGGTGCGCTTCCGAGGTCGATGATGGGTAAGGGCTCATAATTGTCCTGTGCCATCGCGATCGGGGCCGCAAAAAAAGTGAGCGCGCCAAAGATCACCAGAGATAAATATGTCAGAGGTTGCATTGGGTCACCATTCCAAGGGTGCAGAGCTTTTCTTTCATCCGATTGTTTTTCTCTCCCCATAATGGCCGAAATAAGGTGAATGGAAGTTGAACGGGGAACTCAGCTATCACGTTCAGGAACAAGAATTTCTCGTTTTCCCTTGTGATTCGGTTCACCAATAATCCCATTTTCTTCCATATCTTCAATCAAGGTCGCGGCCCGATTATAGCCAATTCTAAGTCGTCTCTGGATATAACTCGTAGACGCTTTTCGGTCGCGAAGAACAATATCAACGGCCTTGTCATAAAGCTCGTTCCCGGATTTCTCTGGACCCGGAATATAAGGCGAATCAAAACCATCGGGCGGTTCTTCGGTCACATCGGAGAGATATTCAGGACGGGCTTCTTTTTTGAGATGAGCAACCACTGCTTCCACCTCCCTGTCGCTAACAAAGGGGCCGTGAATCCGCGTTACACGCCCTCCACCTTCCATATAGAGCATATCACCACGGCCAAGAAGCTGCTCAGCGCCCTGTTCTCCCAAGATAGTGCGGCTGTCGATTTTAGAGGTAACCTGAAAAGCGATCCGGGTTGGAAAGTTGGACTTGATGGTGCCTGTTATCACATCGACCGAGGGACGCTGGGTTGCCATAACCATGTGAATGCCAGCGGCTCGCGCCATCTGGGACAGCCTTTGCACCGTGGCTTCCACATCTTTTCCGCTCACAAGCATCAGATCAGCCATCTCATCGATGACAATGACGATCAAGGGCAGGATTTCCAGATCAAATTCCTGCATTTCATAAATAGGCTGGCCGGTTTCCTTGTCAAAGCCTGTTTGAACGCGCTTTGTGATAATTCCCCCTTCTGACTGCGCGGCCCTAATTTTTTTGTTATAGGCGGTAATGTTACGCACACCGAGCTTGGACATAACCCGGTAACGTTCTTCCATTTCCTTGACTGCCCATTTAAGCGCGACCACAGCCTTTTTGGGCTCTGTCACCACTGGCGTCAGCAATTGCGGGATGCCGTCATAGACCGAGAGCTCAAGCATTTTGGGATCTACCATGATGAAGCGACACTCGGCAGGGCTTAACCGGTAAATTAAGGACAAGATCATCGCATTGAGCCCAACTGATTTTCCGGATCCCGTGGTTCCCGCTACCAGCAGGTGAGGCATGGAAGCCAGATCGGCGATGACCGGAGCGCCCCCTATGTCCTTGCCAAGCGCCATCGGCAACGTCGCATCGCTGTTCTCAAAAGCGGAGGATTCAAGCACGTCTCGCAGGAAGACAGTCTCACGCTGGTTGTTTGGCAGCTCAATACCAATCACATTTCGACCAGGAATAACGGCCACCCGCGCTGATATGGCGCTCATTGATCTGGCAATATCATCTCCCAAACCGACAACTCTGGCCGATTTGGTGCCAGGAGCAGGTTCCAGCTCATAGAGGGTAACGACTGGGCCGGGCCGGACCTTGAGTATTTCTCCCTGAATTCCAAAATCATCCAATACGCTTTCAAGCAATCGGGCGTTCTGGTCCAGCGCTTCCTTGCTTAACTGTTCGGGCAGCACTTTTTGTTTGGGTGTGGTCAAAAGATCCAAAGTAGGAAGGGTGAAGGTCTTTTTCTCACCTAGATCCATTTTGCTTTGACTTTCAACCGCAGCCCGGTGCCCTTTTATGGCTGGCGAGGGGGTTGTGATGTCCCTTTTCTTTGTTTTTTTACGGGCGGACTTTGTCGCCTCCTGCTTCGCCTTCGTTTCCCTGGACTTGGACGGTTTGTGGGATTGCTGTGTCTTACGTTTTCTAAACGGCAACAATACCATATAACGTACCGCGCTGCTCACACTACGGACGATATCAAACAGAAAACGGATGATAGCCTTCCATTCCGGACCGTCCAGGCCCAACGAGCCTGCCAGTAAACCCAAGCCAAAAATGCCAAAAAGGCTGCCCGTAAGATATGAAGCTGGATAAAACCCGAAAAAGCGGAAAATAATATCGCCGAAGCCCATGGCCAAAAGCCCACCCAAAAAACCGCCATATCCTGACTCCAAAGGCCAGAATGATGCGGTTGAAATATTCGCCAGGGCTGCCGCTAAAAATACGGTAGCAAAGGGCCACGCCAACAAATTTGCCCAGATCCAGGGCAATCCTTTGAGACCTACAATCCGAATACCCCAGGTCAAAATCGGCAAGACCAAAAAAGCCCCGGCCAGTCCAATGGTTTGAAGCAAGACATCAGAAGAAAAAGCACCAGGCAGACCGAGCCAATTTTGGGTGACGGCATCGGTGGCCCGATTGGGCGCAGGGTCCTCCACATGGTAGCTGATCATGGCCACCCACAGGGCGCCGCTCAGAAGCATCAAGGCCACGCCCCAGAATCGCCAAGCCATGCTTTTCAGGGCCGCCAAGGTCCCTTCCGGAAGAAGAGAGCTGTTTTGTCTTCCTGCAGGTTGCCGTACCAAGCTGATGTCCTCCGCCTTGACCAAAGAACCAAATTTTTGCCTTTACACGGACAGTTCGTCCCTAACCTAGAAGATTCCAACCAACCTGCCAACAGTCGAAGCACCTCTTTAACGGGACAGTCGTCAAAAGGCACCGTACACCCAAATCAGAACAGGGCTTTGAACGGCATGAGCACACCAAAAAAACTGAAAGCAGATGTGGCCATTGCTGGCGGAGGGCTGGTAGGGCTCAGCCTGGGCATCGCGATTTGCCAGCACGGGCTCAGTGTGGTGGTGGCAGATGCTCAACCAACAAATAAAGTCACAAATGCTGCCTTTGATGGCCGAGCGTCAGCCATTGCTTTCAGCTCCTATTGCATGTTGAAAAATATCGGTATTTGGCCGCACCTGAAACTGCATCCTTCGCCAATATTGGAAATTCGAGTTTTGGATGGAGACTCACCTTTCTTTCTGCACTTCGACAGCAAGGAACTCGGTGAGGGGCCCTTGGGCTATATGGTTGAAAACCGGCATATGCGCCAGGCTCTTTTTGCCCGCGCGGCAGAGTTGGAAACACTTACTTTTCTGGCCCCGGACGCGGTCCTGACCATGGAGCATGACGAAGGCAGCGCCACCTTGATGCTGGACTCTGGTGTGGAAATAGAAGCCTCTCTGGTGATAGCTGCAGAAGGGCGAAACAGCCTCCTCCGAGCCCGGCGTTCCATAGAAGCCCAAAACTGGTCCTATGGACAGAGCGGAATTGTGGCTACCATTGAACATGAATATGATCATTTGAACATTGCGCACGAAAGATTCCTGCCAGAGGGGCCTTTTGCAATCTTGCCGCTGAACGACAATCGGTCGTCGCTAGTGTGGACGGTCGCCAGCGATACCGCATATGAGATAATGAAATTATCAGATGATGCGTTCCTGCTCGAAATCAACAAACGAACCGGCGACTTTCTGGGTCGGCTGAAACTTGTGGGCGGTCGCTGGTCCTATCCTTTGGCTCTCGTTATCGCCGAGCGATTTTCAGACCATAGATTTGCTCTGGTGGGCGATGCCGCCCATGGCATTCATCCCATTGCCGGGCAGGGGTTGAATTTAGGACTGAGAGATGTGGCAGCGTTAACGGAAATAATTCTGGAGGCGACCCATGTGGGCCTGGATTATGGTCTGGCCAGCACCCTGGAGCGATATGATCGCTGGCGGCGAACCGATACCCTGGCGTTGGTTGCTTCTACCGATGGGCTGAACAGGCTCTTTTCAAACAATATTGTGCCGATCCGCCTGGCGCGAAACCTGGGTCTCGGGATAGTGCAGCGTCTGCCCGGTCTGAAACGCTTTTTCATGCAGCACGCCAGGGGAACTGTTGGCGATATCCCGAAGCTTCTCAAGAGTGAGAATGAACCCCTGCCGACCGTCGATATCTAGGGCCTGCCCAATTCAAATTGTTAATGCTTGGGCGTTTTATTTTTCGCATTTGCTTCGGCAAGAGCAAAATTCATCAGCGCAATCATTGTGTTGGCTCTCTCATCAAGTGAAATATTTTCGAGTAGAGCCTGTTTTTCGGCGGGCCCGAACGGACAGGTCATTGCCAGCGAATTGATTAAAGCCTCGTCCTGAAGGTCAGCAACAGTCTCATGATCAATTGCCAGTCCGCGCCCAATAAGATATTTTCCCAATGCGTCCAGAAAGTGTGATCGTAGATTCAGATCAACAAAACTGTTCTGATTTTGATCTGATTCAAAATCCTGATAGGAAGTCAAAACCTGCCGGTAAGGTGTGGTGCAAGTCAACTCTTCCAGAATGCGAAAACGCGACAATCCCTCAACAGCGATTAAGATGCGACCATCATCTGTTTCCTGATACTCCCTTATCAGGCCAATGCAGCCATGCGGATAAACTGGAGGGTCTTCTACTGTTGCATTCGGACCCAAAGGCTGAATCACGCCGATCATTTTTTTGCCCTGGAGTGCATCTTTAATCATGGTCAGATAGCGGGGTTCAAAGATATTCAACGGCAAAACCCCTCGCGGTAGCAAAAGAGCTCCCGAAAGAGGAAAAATTGGCACCACATCAGGCAATTCAACAACAGTCATTATGTTACTCACTCATGAAAACAAAACAGACGAAAGCCTGCGACGACTCTTAAGTGTAAAGGGGTCAGTCGGCCCCGAAACTTCGAAAAGTTTCAGAAGATGCACCCGGGCGGCTCCGTCATTCCACTCCCGGTCTAATCGAATCATGTCCAATAAATTATCGGCTGCATCATCAAGACGCCCCCTGGCCGACAAAGCCAAAGCCAAATCAAATCGTGCTTGCTGGTTCTCGGGTTCCTTTTCCACCAAGGCGGACAGTTCATTCACGTCTCCGGCATTTTGGCCCTGTTCCGCGAGCTCTATGGCTGCCAGCGCCGCCTTCACATCATCATGTGCGGATAAGGAAACCGACAGGTTCGAAAGAATCTCGCGCGCCTTTTCCAACCTGCCACGCATTACCATTATTTTGGCCAGGCAACCGAGTGCGGCCGGATTGTCCTCTCCACCGTGCATAAAAGCCTCCGAGAAGAGTTGCTCGGCGGCTTCCAGATTTCCCGCAGCCAGGGCTATCCTCCCCTGTTCTATCCGGGTTTCAATGGGGGAGGTGACTGCCGCTCCCACCAGCTTTTCGATCAGGGCCTTTATCTGGCTTTCTGGCACCATGCCGGTAAATCCGTCTACGGGCTTGCCATCTTTAAAAGCCATCACAGTCGGTAGCGATTGAATTCGAAGCTGCGCGGCCAGGGCCTGGTTCTCGTCCACATTGATCTTGACCAGCCTGACCGCTCCGCCAGCCGCTGTTACCGCGTTTTCCAGTAAGGGAGTTAATTGTTTACAGGGCTCGCACCAGTCCGCCCAGAAATCCACCAGAACAGGGAGAGAAGCAGAAGCCTCAATAACTTCGGTGGTGAAGGTCTCCATGTTGGCCGAACGAATATAATCACCCTCGCCCAGGGTCGGCGATCCAATTATTGGTTCCATGTCTGCTCATTCCTTGGCCTGTTCATTCCTTGCGGATCCAATAAAGTCCGCTGAGGGAATCATAGGCCCACGCCAGAACAACTTCTACTCTTTCATGTGATGGTTTATGACGAAAAGGTACTGAAATCGATAATTTCGGGCTCAAAACCCATTTTACGGATAAAAAGAAGCAGATCATCAGGCGTAAGCCGGATGGTGGCTTCATTATGAAGCGGGTGGTAATGCAAGGGCATGGTCATCAACATTTTACGGCCCAGAGCCACGGTCAGATCAATCTCTGGTCTGTTCCGGCAATTAATAAGTGCAAAGGGTGTAACGGCTCCAGGCGATACCCCCAATATTCGCTGAAGCCGCTCGCGCGAACCAAAACTGAGACGACCAAAACCCAATGTTCTGGCGAGAACAGCCAAGTCTGTGTGTCTGTCTTCAAGCATGACAGCCAGAAGGTGTTTTTGTTTTTTTTCATTTGTCTGTAAGCAGTTAACGATTACTCCAAAATCTTTCAGGCCTTGATTGTTTGGCAAAAGTTTGGACTTATCTCACAACTTCGACGCGCGGCTATTTCGATCCCTGCAAATATTGCCGAAGACTTTAAGAAGAATTCCCTAAAAGATAAAGCTCGCTTTTTCAATA
>JACZYI010000013.1:6706-19178 GCA_022571175.1 Pseudomonadota bacterium | reverse complement strand
GTGGGCGTGAAGACCTGAGGTATATCCTGATAGATATGCAAGGTGAGCTGGTGGTAGGTCATGCCCGAGTCTTTGCCGGTGATTTTGTGAAAAATGACGGTGCGGCTACCGGATTGCTCGGGGCTGATTTCTCCCTGGAGAATGGACGTTATCGGATCTCGCGTGTCTATACTGGCGAAAGCTGGAATCCATTCCTTCAATCGCCGTTGAATGTGCCGGGCTCAATTGTCAGCGAGGGCGAATATATTCTGGCCATCAATGGCAGGGACTTGTCGGCGGAAGATAATATCTATTCTCTGCTGGAAGGGACCGTGGGCAAAGAGACCACTCTACTGGTGAATGACAGTGCCGAGCTTGAAGGCGCGCGGGATGTGACCGTTACCCCTATTGCCAATGAACGCCAGATTCGTCGCTGGGCCTGGATTGAAGAAAACCGGCGTCTGGTTGATGAAGCCACAGATGGCCAGGTTGGCTATATGTATTTACCCAATACTGCGGGTGGAGGATTTTCCTATTTTAACCGCTATTTCTATTCCCAGCTCGACAAAAAAGCCTTTATCATCGACGAGCGCGGTAATAGTGGTGGTCAGGCAGCCAATTATATTGTTGATCAACTGACCCGCACCTAGCTCTCCAGCTTTAAGCGCAGGGATGGGGCACTTCTGGACGTGCCTGTGGGCGGCGTCTATGGCCCCAAGGTTATGCTCATTGATATGTTCGCGGGCTCGGGCGGTGATTTCCTGCCCTGGGATTTCAAGCGACGGGGGGGCGGAAAACTCATTGGCACCCGAACCTGGGGCGGTCTTGTGGGTGGTGGCCCTGGCCCGGCTTTAATGGATGGCGGGCTGGTTAATATTCCCACCATTGGCTTCCTTCATCCTGATGGGTATTGGGCTATTGAAAATGTGGGTGTGCCGCCGGACATCGAAGTGGAATGGACCCCGAAATTGGTGATCGCTGGTCATGATCCACAGCTGGAACGGGCGATTACCGAGATTTTGGCCGAGCTTGAGCATTATGATCCGGTCAAGATCCAGGAGGCACCGCCTTATCCCACTCCCGCCCGGAATTAGGATTTTAGAAAAGTAACGGGGCAGGCTTGATTTAGGCCTGCCCCGCCAAAGACATCAGTATTATCTGGATTATCTAGTCGTTGCCCGTGAGTGTGGGGTCATACTCCTCAAACCATTTGCGAATATAAAGCTGCGTGCGCATCCAGTTGGAAGGGATCGATCCCGTGCCATGCCATTCACCGCGCATGGGCAGAAGTTTGGTAGGCACCCCTTTTATTTTAAGCGCTATATAATATTCTTCGGCCTGCTCAATGGGTGTGCGCAAATCGCGATCACCCGTCATCAGCAAGGTGGGTGTGGTGACCTTGTCCACATGCATGATTGGCGAATGTTCCATCCATTGGGCGGTTGCCTCCGGGTCGCCCATGAAATAGGGGCGGATGAAATTATTGAAACGACCAGACATATCCACCTGTCCCGCAAAGCTGATCCAGTTTACCACCGGGCATCGGGCCACAGCGGCTGCAAAACGGTCCGTATGACCGATCGTCCAGGTAGTGAGAACTCCGCCACCCGAGCAGCCGGTCACGAATAGACGTCGGGTATCAATATAGCCCTGATCGATAGTGGCGTCCACGCCGCCCATCAGGTCGGAAAAATCGCGAATGCCCGGATAAACGCTCTCGATTGCGTTTGCAAATTCTCGGCCATAACCGGTGGAGCCCCGTGGGTTGGTATAGACCAGCACATAGCCATTGGCCACATACTCCTGAAAGACGAAATTAAATCCGGCGTTGTACATGCCGTGCGGTCCGCCGTGAATATGCAGGATGAGCGGGTATTTGTTATCCCGATCAAAATCTGGCGGGGTGACGATCCAGCCATGAACATCGGCATCCTCGGTGGACTTATACCAGATTTCCTGCACCTCTCCGAGTTTGATATTGGCAAAAAGATCATCATTCACATGGGTGATCTGCTGCATATTGGCTGCCTCTGAAAGCGCCATCACATAGACATCGTTGGGCATCTGATAAGATGATTTTATGCCCACGGCCTGACCGGCAGAATTCATGGAACTCAAGCGATAAACATGCATGCCTTCGGTGACCGCTGATACATCGCCTGCCAAATCGGCGAAATATAAATTAATCGAGCCAAAATCATTCATGGTGAAATAGATGCCGGAACCATCACTGGCCCAGTCGATGGTGCCAGGTGCATCGGCCATGTCAGCGGCGATCGTGTGTTTGTCTGAGCCGTCTGCTCCCATCATATAGAGATCGGCCTGGGGATAGGTGGTGACCCATTCATCAAACCCCCGATAGGCGATCATGCTGCCGTCCGGAGAAAATTTTGGAAGAGTCCAGTTCCCCACACCTTCGGTAAGTTGCTGCATTTCGCCCGATGCCACATCGACCACATAAATTTGGCTGACGGAAAAGTTCATTTCCCAGTCCGGACTGGTATTGCCATTAAAGAGGATCTGGCTGCCATCCGGTGAGAAGGAAAAGCCCGGCGTGCCCGCGCCACTACCCACATGCCATTCACCAGTGGTAATCTGGCGAGGGGTTCCACCGTCGGCAGGAACAATGAAAATGTGATCAAAGCCGTCATTGATGAAACCAACGCGGTCCCGGCGGAAATGCAGGGTGTCGATAACCACTGGATCCTTGGTCCATTCAGCACCCTTGGGACGTTCGGGCAGACTGATAGTCCAGTCGTTTTTATAAGGGACGCGAGCTGCAAAGGCGATGGAGTTACCATCAGGAGCCCAGATCACATTTTTGGGCGAAGGCTCGCCATGGGTCACCTGGGTAACATTGCCCTCAGCGTCCATCCACCGGACAAAAATCTGTGTCTTGTCATTTTCGTCACTGGCAAGAAATGCGATGCGTGTGCCATCGGGTGACCAGCGCACGCCCGAACCTTCAATCAATTGGCGATTTCGAGAGCCGTCGGCCTTAACGATCCAGAGACTGGTAGTAAAGCTGTCACTTTTCTTGTCGACGCGGCGCCTGGAATAAATAACACTTTCTCCGTCGGGCGAGATTTGCGGATTTGAAACAGTCTCAAAATCCAGATAATCCGCCACGCTCAAAACCCGGTCTTCGGCTGAAGCGCCCGAAAGTATGAATAATGTTGATAGTAATATAGCAACAATGACGATTGGCCATCTCATGGCAATTCCCCTCTTTTTCTGTCTTGTTGTTCCGGCCGCTGAAGGCCCCGGGGAGAGCCTATACCGATTCAGACTCTAAAAAAAAGAAAGAAATGCTCCCGGGCGAGTGCGTGGTCTTAATTGTCTGCATCAATATCTTCGAAATCATCATCAAAAAGATCATCTTCTTCCTCGGATATTATCAACTCGCCATCGGCAATTTCAAATGCCCTCAGGTCCCGGTAAGCGGTGCGGGCTGCGGCATAAGGGTTCGGGCTATGGTGCAATTCATCAAACAGAACATCAGCTCTGACACGCCAGGTGAAGGCGTCGACGCCGAAACGAATGTAAGAAAGACCATCAATCCCGAGCAGGGCATTATCCAGCACGTCTGCCCGGTCAATGGCATAACCCACAGGATCGCCAACAAACTCGCCAGCCAATCCAACCGTATCTCTGAGATTGGACGGTCCAAAGAAAGGCAACATGAGATAGGGGCCGGAAGGGACACCCCAAACCGCCAGTGTTTGGCCCAGATCTTCTTCTGTTTCTGCCATGCCAAATTTTGTCGCAGGATCAAAAAGTCCGCCGATGCCGAGAGTGGAATTAACCGCAAACCGTCCGATAGTATTGGTGGCGGCCAGCGGTTTACCCTGGAGTATTTCATTGGCCGCAGTCCAGGGATGCATCAAATTCCCCATAAAATTGGACAGTCCCTGCTGGGCAAATCCCGGCACAATCTTCACATAGGTTTTTACAATCGGTCGGGCCACCACGCTGTCAAACGCCATGTTAAAGGCAAATATGCCCTTGTTTATGGGCTCGATCGGATCATTTTTGCGCTGGTACTCTGCATAAGCCTCGATATCGCTCGCGGGTGGTGCCGTGGCACAGGCAGAGAGCAGAACGGTGGTCAGGCTCAGAGTGATTATGATTCTCATCACGTACATGGTGGTTTAGTTGGCTTTATAGAATGCCGTGACCGCCTGAGACAGCCAGTAAACATCACTTTTGGAACTAACCGCATAGGGCGTGTGAATGGAAAGAACCGGCACCCCAAAATCTATCACTTCCATATTTTGCTCGGAATAAAACACGCCAACTGTTCCGCCGCCGCCACCGTTGACCTTATAGGTGACGGTTTGCCAGGGCACACCCGCCGCATCCAGATAATTACGGGTCCAGGCGATATATTCGGAATTGGCTGAAAACCCACGCCCGTAAAGCTTGAAATTGATGCCATGACCAAGAAGCGGTGCGTTGCCAGCCTCGAAGGCGCTCGGCCAAATTGGATTGATACCCGGGTTAACGTCGATGGAGATGACTTTGGATGCAGCGAGTGCCCGCTTCAGGTGAGGCTCTCGGTAAGCATCGCCCTTTTCTCGATATATGAGCGCACCCAAAAGATCAAAAAACCAGGTCGATGCAGCACCGGTATTGTTAACGCTGCCAGTCTCTTCATTATCGACCAAATGCGCGATGGCCGTATATTCCGGGGCATCAATGGCTAAAATGCTTCGCAGGGAGGCATAAGCCGAAAGCCGGTCGTCCTGCCCGTAAATTGCCATTAGGCTCCGGTCAAAACCAATGTCTCGGGGTGGGTAGGCGGGTACCAGCGAGAGCTCAGCCGAGACCAGGTCTTCAAGGGTAATGCCATAGGTCTGCCACAGGTAATCTTTCACCTGCGCCGAGACATTTTCCTCGGCAGATTTTGGTAAATGTCCGACGATCGGGTCCAGCTCTTCAAATTTTATCGCCTCTGAGCGTGAGCGGTCTCGGTATTCACGGTCCACATGGGGGGCGAGATCGGGAATGATAAAAACCGGATCGTCAGGTTCCAGGCCCACCGAAATATTTACCACGCTGCCGTCTTTTTTATCCACCCGTCCAATCAGTGCCAGCGGAATATTGGTCCATTGATAGGTCTTGATGCCACCATGAAAATTGGTTTGAAACTGTGCAAATCCCTGGCTCTCATAAAGGGGCCGTCCCTTGAGTTCCAGTCTGGGGGAATCAATATGGGCTACCACTGCCCGAACACCCTCGGATATGGGCCTTTGGCCAACCACCATCAAAACAATCGCCCGATCCCGGTTGACGATGTAATATCTCGATCCGGCGGCGAGCGGAGACTGGTCGTTCAATCGGGAAAAACCTGCGGCTTCAGCCAGCATAATTGTTTCTGAAACTGCGGTCAGCTCGGTCCGTGCCTTATGCATGAAAGATTTATATCCGTCTGCAAAATCAAATGAAGCGGCCCGTTCCTCATCGCTCATGGACAACCAGTTGATCTCACAGGACTCGTGGATACAACCGTCGTCTGCATATCCCGGTTTAACCTCACCAAGAATGAAACCAAAGGTGATACCAGCAACAATGGCGAATAATTTGATTTTGCCTTTTAACATTTTAATCTCCTGAATCTGATCTCGATCTGGGCAGAGACTAGCCCGGTTGGCTGCCCGAATCCAAGAGCGGGATGCTCTCGGACGATCATTATTTCGTGTCAGGAGAATGAGCGGACTCTCTCCCGATCTTTCCTTATATAAGGATATGGTTATATTGACGTCATATATACTTGGGAACAGAGATGCAGGATTTGCTGAAAGAATTACGCGCGGCAGGCGAATTGACCCGGCTTCGCATTCTGTTGTTGCTCAAGGACGGTGAGCTGACGGTCAGTGAGTTTGTGAGTATTCTTGGACAAAGCCAGCCGAGAGTATCCCGGCATCTGCGTATCTTGCAGGAAGCAGGATTGATTGAACGTCATCAGGAAGGCACCTGGGCCTTTTTCCGGCGGGCACGACCGGAAGGAAAAATCTCGTTGGCGGCTTTTGCCGAAGACCGGGTTGGTGAAAATGATGGGCAGTTCATAAGGGATCGTGATGGTCTTCGAACCGTGCGCGCGGAACGGTCTGCAAAAGCCCAAGCCTATTTCAGCGCCATGGCGGACACCTGGAATCAAATTCGTGCCCTCCATGTGCCAGAAGAAGATGTGGAAGCCTGTCTGATTTCCAAAATTCAGGGTCGGTCCATAGAAACCATGCTGGATATCGGGACCGGTACCGGGCGGATGTTGCAAATTTTTGCGCCGCATATAAAAGAAGCGCTCGGTCTTGATTTGAGTGCGGACATGCTGACCGTTGCAGGAGACATGCTGGTGGCTGAAAATATCACACATGCCAGGGTCAGGCGCGGCGATATGTATGATCTTCCACTCAAATCCGGGACCCAGGATCTGGTGGTGATCCATCTGGTTCTCCATTACGCCGATAATCCGGAAGCGGTTATCGCCGAAGCCGCCCGTGTTTTGAAGCGGAAGGGATTATTGCTGATCGCGGACTTTGCGCCCCACGAAGAAGAATTTTTGCGGGAGGAGCATGAACACCGCCGCCTCGGATTTGCCGATAACGAAGTCAGTGAATGGGCGTTAATGGCGGGGCTTCCCCTCAAATCATCCGATCATTTGAAGGGCAGTCCCTTGACGGTAGCTATCTGGACTTTTGAGAAAAGCCAAGGCCCATAGCAGACCGCTATCGATCAAACGAGCTTTCCCGCTCCACTTTGGCAATGCGAATGCGATAGCCCTGATACCAGCTTTCGCGACCCTTGTTTTGAGCCACTTTGTGGTCGGAGTTTTTGCCCCAATTCTCAATGGCCTGAGGGCTGTCATAATAAACCACGGTGATGCCGAACCCTTCTTCATCACGGGTGGTTTCAAGGCCCAGATATCCGGGCTGGGTCACAGCGATCTCATAGATATGGTTATGCATGGCGTCGTAGCCGTCTGCATCTTCGCCTGAGAGGAGGGATGAAAAAATTACCGCGTAATAGGGGGGTTCCGGGGCGTTGAAAAATCTTGAAGTCATGGTTGATCCCTTTCTCGCTGAGGTTAAAATCAAGGGACATTCGATTTAAAGATTTCAGACTTTTGTTGCAAGCTATAACTTGACCCCGTATGCGCCGCCGCCCGGCGTTTCAATCAGGATACTATCGCCAGCTTTCACATGCGTTCCATCCGCTCCGGACAATTCTTCCCGGCTTCCATCAGCGCGAATGAGAGTATTTTTCCCCACAGCACCATCCCCACCTCCGTCCAAACCCGGCGGTGGAACAAGCCTATGGCTGGTTAGCAGCGATAAATCCATATCTTCCAAAAACAGGATCTTTCGAAACACACCATGACCACCACGATGTTTGCCGGCCCCGCCGCTGCCTGGTCTGATGCCAAATTCAAGCAGCCGCACGGGATAGCGCGCTTCCAGAATTTCCACATCGGTCAGCTTGGAATTGGTCATATGAATATGGACCGCATCAGCGCCTGCAAATCCCGCCCCGGCTCCGGCACCCCCGGCAATGGTTTCATAATATTGGGTGTGATCATTGCCAAAGGTAAAATTATTCATTGTGCCCTGGCTGGCTGCCAGCTTGCCAGTGGCTTGAAAGAGCGCGTTTGTAACTGCTTGCGAGGTTTCCACATTGCCCGCAGCCACCGCATGGGGCGGGGAGGGGTTAAGGAAACATCCCTTTGGCACGATCAATGTGATGGGTTTCAGGCAGCCTTCATTCAAGGGAATGTCATCGCCAGCCAGAACCCGAAACACATATAATACCGCAGCTTTTGTTACGGCCAGGGGCGCATTATAATTGCCTTTATGGGCGGCACTCGATCCGGAAAAATCTATGGTGGCACTTCTGGTCTCTGGGTGGACGGTTATTTGTACCTCGATTTTAAGCCCGTTATCCATGGGGTAGCTGGCCTTACCATTCTCGAGTTTGTCGAGGGCTCGGCGCACCGCCTCTTCAGCATTATCCTGAATATTACCCATATAAGCCTCGACCACGGGCCTGGAAAATTCTTCCACCATTCGGTGGATGCCCTGAATACCTTTTTCAACGGCTGCCATTTGAGCTTTCAGGTCAGCAATATTCTGGTCGGGATTGCGAGCCGGGTATGGCGGTGTCAGGAGGCAGGCACGAATTTCTTCTTCAAAAAACCTGTGGTCCCGGAGAATCAGGAAATTGTCAAAGCAGACGCCTTCTTCCTCGATTGATGTGGAGGAAAACGGCATGGAACCCGGAATAAGGCCACCAATGTCAGCATGATGCCCACGCGAGGCAGCGAAGAAAGAGGGTTTGTTATCATTCTCAAGGAAAACCGGGGCAATGACCGTCACATCGGGCAGATGGGTGCCACCACGATAGGGATCATTCAGCATATATTGGTCCCCCGGACGCAACCGGCCAAGGTTAGCGTTCATCACCAGTCTCACGCTCTCACCCATGGAGCCCAGATGAACCGGCATGTGGGGTGCGTTGGCTACCAGATTTCCTTCGCTGTCAAAGATGGCACAGGAAAAATCCAGCCGTTCCTTGATATTGACCGAGTGCGCTGTGCGTTCCAGTACCCCGCCCATTTCTTCGGCAATGCCCATGAAACGATTATTGAAAACTTCAAGCAGCATAGGATCAAGCCGGGCACTTTCATGCCAGCGGTTCGGATCCAGATATCGTTCCATAACAATCATGCCATGGGCATTGACCGAAGCCTGCCATCCGGGCTCAACACAGATTGTGCCGTGATCCTCTATGATAAGTGCCGGCCCGAAGACGGGATCAGAGCCCTCCAGTCGGGCACGATTGAAAATCCGGATATCCTTCCATGCCCCTTCTGTAAACATTCGATCCTTTTTGAGCGGTTTTTGATCACTTGCGGAGGTGCAAAATTCCGGCAGCTCTGGCGATTCACCGCCACTGCCATCCACGCCCACGCTTTCAATGATTATCTCTTTGCCCTCATCAATAAATCCGAATAGAGACTTGTGCTTGCTCTCAAAACTTTTTCGAACGGTGGCCAGCGGGCCGCAGGCCACTTCCAGAGCCGTATCCGATCCAAGATAGCGGATTTTCAGTGATCGCTGGATGGTGATTAATTTTCCGGCAACGCCCTGTGCCTTCAGGCTTGCGCGCACTTCTTTTTCGAGCAGGTCCAGTCGTTTGTCTGCTTCTTTTAGCCCGGTGTCATCAAAAGTCCTTTCAAGAGATTGTTCCAGAACCTGTCTCAATTTTGAGAGCCCGAGCCCGAGCGCAGACAACACACCGGCCAAGGGGTGAATAATCACCGTCTTGATGCCAAGTGCATCTGCCACGCGGGTGGCATGCTGTCCGCCCGCTCCACCAAAACAGGCCAGAGCATAATTTTTGAGGGTGTGACCCCGTTCAATTGAGATGCGTTTAATGGCGCGGGCCATCAATTCCACAGCGACTTCGAGAAAACCATCGGCGGCATGTTCCCGGTCTGGTTTTTCCCCGCTCTCTTTTTCGATTCTGCCCAACACGGATTCAAGCGCTTTTTCTGCCGCCTTTCTAGAAATCGCCTCCCGACCGCTTTTACCAAAAAGTTTCGGGAAATACTCGGCCTTGATCCGTCCCGTTAGCAGATTGCAATCGGTAACCGTCAACGGACCGCCAAGGCCATAGCAAGCCGGACCGGGGCGGGCTCCGGCAGATTCCGGACCTACCCGGTAACGTCCGCCCGCAAACTGGCAGATCGACCCGCCACCGGCCGCTACCGTATGAATATCCAGCATGGGCACTAGCAAGGGCGTGCCGGCCACGATGGTGGTCAATTGGCGCTCATAGCTGCCCTTGAAATGAGCCACATCGGTGGAGGTGCCGCCCATATCAAAGGTGATGATACGGTCAAAGCCGGATTCACTGGCCGTTTCTGCCGCACCCACGATGCCAGCGGCGGGGCCGGAGAGGATGGCATTTTTACCTGAAAAAGCGCTGGCGGACGCGAGCCCCCCATTGGATTGCATGAAAAAGAGCGGTGTTGCCAACACTTCCTTCTCTACCCCCTCTACATAACGCCTGAGGCCGGGCGTGAGATAAGCATCCGCCACCGCGGTTTGGCCTCTCGGCACAAATCTCATCAGGCTTGCCGCTTCATGGCCGGTGACGATCTCGTCAAAACCGATCTCTCTGGCGATTTCTGCGGCCCGGTTTTCGTGAGCAGGGTAAAGATAGCCATGCAGGAAATGAATGGCGAGGGAGCGAAAACCCTGTTTGAATTTCTGTTCCAGACTTTTTTGACAGGCTTCCGTATCGAGACTAGTGATAATCTCGCCCTCGGCGGTCAGGCGTTCATTTGCTTCAATCACACATTCATAAAGCGGTGGTGGCTTGATAATCTCGAGCGCAAAAAGATCGGGTCGTCGCTGGTCGCCGATGGCCAGTGCATCTGCAAGTCCGGCAGTGGTCAGCAATAAGGTGCGCTCGCCTGAGCGGGTCAAAAGCGCGTTGGTAGCAACCGTGGTGCCCATTCGAATGGCGGCAATTTCATCGGCGGGAAAGGGCTCATTTTCACCAATTTGAAGCAATTGACGCATGCCAAAAACCGCAGCATCCGCATATTGGTCCGGGTTCTCCGAGAGATATTTGCGCGCATGCAGCTGACCATCGGGTGCGAGCGCCACAATGTCCGTGAAGGTGCCACCCCGGTCAATCCAGAATTGCCATTTATTTTCATAACTCATGACAGGCTACAATCAATATTGGCGATGGCTGGATATGAAGTGCGAGCCAGGACATATCCTGAAAAGTCATACAACTGTGGAATATGACTGCGCTCTTTTCATATGGTCATCGTCTGTCGCGCGATGAAGAATGGGTGTGCACGACCTTCCAGGCACCATCTACATATCGGAAAAGGAATGTCTGGCGACCTGTCCTGTCAAACTCCCGACCGCTGGAGCGAACCTTGCCCTTGACAGCAGTATCGGCAACAGCCCAAGCAAAGCTCCCTTCAAAATGCACTTCAATATCTGAGAAATCCAGCTCAAGATATTCCAGAGCATCTTTTTCCGGCTCCACATGATTGGTGACGAGATCATCCAGGCCCTCGTTTTGGCCACCGCTTTCAACATAGCGCGCACCTTCAAAATCCAGGAAATGTTCACGAAATGGAGCCCCGTCCCCATTTTCCCAGCCATATTCGATGGCTGAAATAATCTCTAATATGGGAGTCTCGTCTTCTGGCGCATTGCAAGCCGCCAACAGTATAAAAGCAGCAAATATCACCGTAAGTTTTCTGAACAACATTGATTAACTCCTTTGAAATTTATGTCTCACCCATCACCGCAACATAACTGAATGGCCGAGATTTGCATAACAGGTAAACAGGTTAAAGTCCTTTTCTGGTATCAGGCTGCCTGCGCTTGTACATGAGGGGGATTATCCTCAAGCCATCCAACCTCACCACCATCAGTAACGAGAATCTCTTCCCATTTGCCCCGAAGGCACCATTCGAAAAATGGGATTCCACCCGCCAAAGGCCATCGCGTGGGATATGGCGTTATGCCCAGGCAAGTCTCATGATAACGGGAGTCATGTTTAATCTGGAATTCGGTGGTACATTGATTATATGTGGGTGAGCGTGGAGCGCTCAGCAAGGATGGCGCAGATGAATGAAAAGACACAGGATTACACACCGGCTCTGGGATTCAAATTTCTGACCGGACTTTATGATTCGTTGATCCGTATGTTTATGCCCGAGAACAGCATGCGCCGTCTGATCGGTGATGTGATTTTGCCACGCGAAGGTGAGCACATTCTGGAGTTTGGTTTCGGTACCGGCTCGAATATCATTTCGCTTTTACGGCGGTGGCCAAATACCCAGCTAACCGGAATTGACATTGATGCCAAGGTCAGGGACATCGCCGCGCGAAAAATCGAAAAACAAGGACTTGGTGCCAAACTTGATCTCTATGAAGGTGGCACCCTCCCTTACGATGATGGGCAGTTTGATGCTGCCTTTACCCTGCTGGTGCTACATCATTTGACCAGCGAGGCCAAAACCAAGGCCCTCGCTGAGTTTTACCGGGTTATTAAACCCGGTGGTCGCCTTATAGTTGGAGATTTTGCCAGGCCCGCCAATATCTTTCTCCGGATTGCCTTTCTCCTGGTTCAAATTGTGGATGGATTTAAGACCACCGACGATAACCTCAAAGATCGCTTGCCCGGGATGATAAAAGGGGCGAAGTTTGTTGATCTGGTAGAACGGACCAGTTTGAATACATTGACTGGCACTATACGGTATTATTGCGCGCGGCGACCGTGAGGGGACACTCGGTCGGGACGTTTACCCGGTAGCGCATGCCCCGCGGTCTATGCTATTGATTCCCATATGACCAAAGCTGATCTCGCTAAAGAATTTCGTGAAATTATTGCCGCCGCCCAGGGCGGAAACGCGCCGCATGCGGAAATGCTCTGTGGCCAGCTCATGCGCTCGCATCCC